>DASPQQ010000206.1:0-9497 GCA_035624885.1 Bryobacteraceae bacterium
CCGTGATCACCACAGAGCCCGGCTGGTACACGCGCGATGAATTCCTCCATCGCTACGCCACGCGCACCGGCCGCGACGTTACCCACATCGGCTATCACGAAGTGCTCGGCGTCTTCAAACTCGCCGTCATCCTGCAGCAGATCTACTATCGCTTCCGCTGCGGCCAGACGCAGGATGAACGCTTCCGCCATTTCGATGTACGCGTCCGCGGCCTGGTGAAAATGGCCGCCGAACTGATGGAGCGTAACGCTTGAGCCGCATCTATCTCGTCCGCCACGGCCAGGCCGGCACGCGCAAATCCTACGATTCGCTTTCCGATCTCGGCCGCCGCCAGTCGCGTCTTCTCGGCGAGCACTTTCTCGCCGAAGGCATCCGTTTCGACGCGGCCTGGCGCGGCGCCATGTCGCGGCAGGAAAAAACCGCCGCCGAAGTCAAAGCCGTGTATGACGAAGCCGGCGTGCCTTTTCCCGAAATCCAGCTCGAGCCCGGCTGGAACGAATTCGATCTCGACCACATCTACCGCGCCATGGCGCCGCAGCTCGCCGCCGCCGATCCCGAATTCCGCCGTGAATACGAAGAAATGGTGGCAGAGGCCCGCGCCGCGGAGAATTCTCCCGAAGCCCACATCAACCGCCGCTGGATGCCCTGCGACACCAAAATGGTCCGCGCCTGGATCGAAGAACGATTTCCTTTCGAAGGCGAATCCTGGACGGCTTTTCGCGAGCGCGTGGCTTCCCGCCGCCACTCGATCGCGCCCATCCGGCCCGACGCCAACATCGTCGTTTTCACTTCCGCCACACCCATCGGCGTCTGGACCGCGCTCTCCCTCGATGTCGAAGATCACCGCGCCATGAAGCTGGCCGGCGTCATCCAGAACACCGCCTATACGGTGGTACGATTACACGGCAGTGAGTTGCGTTTGCATGCCTTCAACGCGGTGCCGCACCTGCCATCCGCCGGGTTGAGAACGCACCGGTAACGGGGCCAGAAATGAACTTCGAGTATTCCGCAAAAACCAGAGATCTGCAGAAACGCCTCACGGCGTTCATGGAAGAACACATCTACCCGAACGAGCCGAAGTATCACGAGCACTGCGAAGGTCCGGACAAATGGGAGCCGGTTCCCGTCATTGAAGAGCTGAAGCCCAAAGCCCGCGCCGCCGGTCTCTGGAATCTCTTCCTGCCCGCGAGCGAACATGGCGCCGGACTCACCAATCTCGAATACGCGCCGCTCTGCGAAATCATGGGCCGCTCGCCGCTCGGGCCCGAAGTTTTCAACTGTTCCGCGCCCGATACCGGCAACATGGAAGTGCTCGAGCGCTACGGTTCGCCCGAGCTCAGGGAGAAATGGCTCAAGCCTCTGCTCGCCGGCGAAATCCGCTCCTGCTTCGCCATGACCGAGCCGCGCGTCGCTTCTTCCGACGCCACCAACATCGAATCGAGCATCGTGCGCGATGGCGATGAATACGTCATCAACGGTCTCAAATGGTGGAGTTCCGGCGCCGGCGACCCGCGCTGCAAAGTCTCCATCTTCATGGGCAAGACCGATCCCGCCGCGCCCAAACACAGGCAGCAATCGATGATCGTCGTCCCCATGGACGCGCCGGGAGTGACGATCAAACGCATGCTCACCGTCTTCGGCTACGATCACGCGCCGCACGGCCACGGTGAAGTGCTCTATGAAAACGTGCGGGTTCCCGCGGGCAATCTGCTGCTCGGCGAAGGACGCGGTTTTGAAATCGCACAGGGCCGTCTCGGTCCCGGCCGCATTCACCACTGCATGCGTCTCATCGGCGTCGCCGAGCGCGCGCTTGAATCCATGTGCCAGCGCGTTCGCTCGCGCGTCGCCTTCGGCAAGACCATCGCCGAACAGGGCACCATCCGCGCCGATATCGCGCAATCCCGCATGGAAATCGAACAGGCGCGGCTGCTCGTTCTCAAGGCCGCGTTCATGATGGATACCGTCGGCAACAAAGTCGCGAAATCGGAAATCGCCATGATCAAGGTGGTCGCGCCCAACGTCGCGCTGCGCGTGCTCGACCGCGCCATTCAGGCCCACGGCGGCGCCGGTGTTTCGCAGGATTTCCACCTCGCCGCGGCCTGGGCCAACTCCCGCACCCTCCGGCTCGCCGACGGTCCGGACGAGGTCCACACCGAATCCATCGCGAAGTACGAGCTGGCCAAATACGGGAAGTAAACAAACATGGATCTCAACCTCACCGCATCCGAAAAACAATTTCGCGATGAACTGGCCGCGTGGCTGAAAGCCAACGTCCCCGCCGATTGGGAACAGCGCCGCCTGCGCGACTCCATGCACCAGCGCTTCGAGTTCCTGCGCGCGTGGCAGAAAAAAGTCTTCGAAGCCGGATGGGCCGGCGTCTCGTGGCCGAAGGAATACGGCGGCCGCGGCGCCACGCTCATGGAACAGGTCATCTTCACTCAGGAAATGGCTAAAGCAGGCGCGCCGCCGCTCGCCAACGTGCTCGGCCTTTCGCTCATCGGCCCGACCATCATTCACTACGGCACCGATGCGCAGAAGAAACGCTTCCTCGCCAACATCCTGAGCGCCGATGAAATCTGGTGCCAGGGCTTCTCGGAACCGAACGCGGGCTCCGATCTCGCCGGTCTCCGCACCGAAGCGCGCCTCGAAGGCGATCACTACATCGTCAACGGCCAGAAAATCTGGAACAGCTACGGCTGGGCCGCGCACTGGTGCGCTCTGGTAACGCGCAGCGACCCGAACTCGCAGAAGCACAAAGGCCTCACCTATCTTCTCGTCGATATGAAAAGCCCCGGCGTCGAAGTCCGGCCGCTGCGCCAGATGACGGGCGAATCCGAGTTCACCGAGCTCTTCTTCCGCGACGTGAAGGTACCGGCCGAAAACGTTCTCGGCACGCCCGGCGATGGCTGGAACGTCGCGCTCGGCACGCTCGCGCACGAACGCGCCACGCTGGGCGTCGCCATGCAGATCGTCATGCGCCGCCAGCTCGATCGCGTCATCGAGCTCTCGCGCACGCTGGGAAAATCCGCCGATGCCATCGCCCGCCAGAAGATCGCGCAAAGCTACATCGAAAACGAAATCGTGCGCCTTACGCATCTGCGAGCCATCAGCAAAATCATCCAGACCGGATCGCCCGGGCCCGAAGGCTCCCTGCTGAAGCTCGAGTGGAGCGAATCGAACCAGCGCTTCCAGGCCATGGTGCAGGAGATCCTCGGCCCGTACGGCCAGCTCACCGAAGGCAGCGATCTCGCCATCGACAATGGCGCGTTCACTTACTCCTACCTCCGTTCGCGCGGCAACACCATCGAAGCCGGCACGTCCGAAGTGCAGCGCAACATCATCAGCCAGCACGTGCTCGGCCTGCCGAGGAGCTACTAACCATGCACTTCGGACTTTCTGAAACCCAGCAAAGCATCAAAAACTCGGCGAAGGAATTTTTCGGCGCCGAGTGCCCCATCGCCGAAGTTCGCCGCCTTGCCGAAACCGAACACGCGATGGAGCCGAAGCTCTGGAAGAAAATCGCCGAGCAGGGCTGGACCGGCATCATTTTCCCCGAAGCGCACGACGGCATGGGCCTTGGTTATGTCGAAATGGCCGTGGCCTTCGAAGAGATGGGCCGCGCGCTCGTTCCCGGGCCGCTGTTGAGCACGCTCGTCGCGGGCTCCGTGCTCGAACACGCCGCAAGCGAAGACCAGAAGAAGAAATACCTGAGCGCCATCTGCCGCGGCGAAGCCAAAGGCACGCTGGCGCTTCTCGAACGCAGCGCGTCCTGGAATCCGGCCGACGTGAAACTGACAGCCGCGAACCACACGCTCACCGGCGAAAAACTCTTCGTCCCTGACGCCGCAGCCGATTTCCTCCTCGTCGCCGCGTCCGACGGAATCCATCTCGTGCCTTCCAATGCCGCCGGCGTCAGAATCATGAAGACGCCCGGCATCGATCTCACCCGCCGCCTTTACGCCGTCACCTTCGACAACGTTCCGGCCGAACCGGTCGCGACCGGCGCGAGAGCCACAGCCGCGCTCGAAGCCGCACTTGACATCGCGGCGCTTGCAACGGCGGCCGAAATGGTCGGCGGCATGCAGCGCCTGCTCGATCTCACCGTCGAATACGCCAAAACCCGCAAGCAGTTCGGCAAGCCCATCGGCACTTTCCAGGCCGTCCAGCACCAGTGCGCCGACATGCTCTTCTATCTCGAAGGTGCCCGCGCCGCGGTCTACTACGCGGCCTGCCTGCTGAGCGAAAACGATCCCGGCGCCCGCGCCGCCATCTCCGTCGCCAAAGCCTACGCCAGCGACACCTTTCGCCTCTGCGGCAACAGCGCGATTCAGGTTCACGGCGGCATGGGCTTCACCTGGGAAAACGACGCCCATCTCTTCTACCGCCGCGCCAAAGCCTCCGAGACCGCGTTCGGCGACGCCACTTTCCATCGCGAACGCCTCGCGAAGATTCTGCTCGATTAACAATATGCAGCCGATCCAGACCGTCCGCGGCCCCGTTGAAACCAAAGACCTGGGCGTCACCCTCATGCACGAGCACGTCTTCGTGCTCGATCTCGAACTCCTCCACAACTACCCCGAAGAATGGGGCGACGAAGAAAAGCGCATCGCGGACGCCGTCATCCGCATGAACGAGCTCAAAGCCACCGGCGTCGACACCATCGTCGATCTCACCGTCATCGGCCTCGGCCGTTCCATCTCGCGCATCCAGCGCGTCGCCAGACAAACCGAACTCAACATCGTCGTCGCCACCGGCGTCTACACCTACAACGAACTTCCGCACTACTTCCACTTCCGCGGACCCGGCATGCCCGCGGGCGGACCCGAACCGCTCGAAGAGATGTTCCTCCGCGATATCACCCAGGGCATCGCCGATACCGGCGTCAAGGCCGGCATGCTCAAATGCGCCACCGATCAGCTCGGCGTCACCAGAGACATCGAACGCATCCTCCGCGCCACCGCGCACGTGCATCGCAAAACCGGCGTCCCCATCTCGACGCACACCGCCGCGCGCAAGAAGGTCGGCCTCGATCAGCAGCGCATCTTCGCCGAAGAAGGCGTCGATCTCTCGCGCGTCGTCATCGGCCACTGCGGCGACACCAGCGACATCGACTATCTCGAAGAACTGATCCGCAACGGCTCGTACATCGGCATGGACCGCTTCGGCATCGATTCCATCCTCAGCTTCGAAGACCGCGTCTCAACCGTCGCCACCATGTGCCAGCGCGGCCACGCGAACAAAATGGTTCTCTCGCACGACGCGTCCTGTTTCCTCCACTGGATGCCCGAGCACCTGATTCCGCTCGCCCTCCCGCGCTGGAACTATCTCCACATCCACAGAGACGTGATTCCCGCGCTCAGACAAAAGGGCGTCACGGACGATCACATCCGCACCATGATGGTCGAAAACCCGCGCCGCATCTTCGAAACCCAGGGAAGCTATTGATCCGCCCGTTCCAGTACGACGGCATTACGCGTGACGCAAACGGCGTCGCCCGTTACGGCAACCTCCAGCCCTCGCTGGTCCACGCCTTCCGCGAGGCAGCCGAAGCGCATCCCGATAACGAAGCCCTCGTCGAACTCGGCGCCGGCCGCATGACTTACCGCCAGTTCTGGGACGCCGCTTCTCACATCGCGGGGGGTCTCCGCGCGGCAGGCATCGAACGCGGCGATCGCGTCGCCATCCGTCTTCCCAACGGCATCCCGTGGTGTCTCGCCTTCTTCGGCATCCAGCTCGCGGGAGCCGTAGTCGTTCCCGTCAACACCCGCTTTTCCGAACAGGAAGTCGAATACGTCGTCAACGATTCCGGCAGCAAATACGTCTTCATGCCCGGCGAACGGTTGCCCGACGGTCCGCCCTTCGCTGTCGAAGATCTGAACCTGCGGGATCTCTCCGCGATCTTCTACACCTCGGGCACCACCGGCTTCCCCAAAGGTGCGATGACCTCGCACGAAAACTTTCTCTCCAACATCGAAACCTACAAGCGAATCTCGCTCCGTGCCACGGACGGCGGCATGCGCAATCTCATCTCCGTGCCGCTGTTTCATGTCACCGGCTGCAATTCGCAGTTCCTCGTCGCGGCCCAGGTGGGCGCCGCCAGCGTCATCATGCCGCAGTTCGACGTTCAGGCCTTCCTCCACGCCATCGGTGACGAGCGCATCACCACCATCACCTCCGTGCCGGCCATCTACTGGCTCGCCCTGAACCAGCCGAACTTCCGCGACATTGATACCCGCGCTGTCACCCGCGTGAGTTACGGCGGCGCGCCCATGCCGCCCGATCTGGTTCTCCGCATCGTGGAAGCTTTCCCCAACGCGCGCGTCGGCAACGGCTTCGGTCTCACCGAAACCTCTTCCATCTCCACTTATCTCCCGCACGAATTCGCCCGCACGCGTCCGGAGACGGTCGGCTTTGCCGCGCCGGTCGTCGATCTGCGCCTCGTCGATGTCGAAGGCGATGTCGGCGAACTGCTCATCCGCGGCCAGAACGTCGTCACGGGTTACTGGAACAAACCCGAAGCCACGGCCGAAGCCTTCGCCGATCACTGGCTCCACTCCGGCGATCTCGCCCGCATCGATGGCGATGGCTTCGTTCAGATCGTCGACCGCAAGAAGGACATGGTCAACCGCGGCGGCGAAAACGTCTACTGCGTCGAAGTGGAAAACGCGCTCGCCGCCCACCCCGCGGTCTTCGAAGTCGCGGTTCTCGGCGTGCCCGATGAAGTCATGGGAGAAAAAGTCGGCGCAGTCATCGTCCCCAAACCCGGCCAGACGATCGATATCCACGAACTCCTCGCCTTCGCGGCCACGCTTCTTGCGGATTTCAAACTTCCGCAGTACGTCGTGATCCGCCACGAATTCCTGCCGCGCAATCCCGGAGGAAAAATCCTCAAAAAGCGCCTGCGCGAAACCGTAAACTGGGGCGAGCAGATTCGCCGCATGAAAAAGTGATGATCACCATCGAATCCCCCGACGCACTCAGGGAACTCACCGGCCGCGAGCTCGCCGTCACGGACTGGCTCGTGGTCACCCAGGAACGCATCAACCAGTTCGCCGATGCCACCGGCGATCACCAGTGGATCCACATCGACCGCGCACGCGCCGAACGCGAATCGCCCTACAAGACCACCATCGCCCACGGCTTTCTCACGCTCTCGCTCACCAGCTGGTTCATCCGCCAGGCCATCGAATTCCGCGGCCTGCGCATGGCCGTGAACTACGGCCTCAATAAAGTCCGCTTCCCTTCCGCTGTCCCTTCCGGCGCCAGAGTCCGCGCCCGCATCGCGCTGCAATCGGTGAAGGATGCCGCCGATTCCGTCGAAGCCACCTGGCTCGTCACCATCGAAACCGAAGGCTCCGGAAAACCGGCCTGCGTGGCCGAATGGATCGCCCGCTACTATCGCTGAGTTTCCGGGAACATTCCTCCGCGGCTTCTCAACACGAATCAGCACGCCCCGTGCGCGCATTGCTTTTCGAGCAGAGCGCCGATGGCCGCGGAATCCACCGCCCGCGAGTAATAATGACCCTGCGCAAACCGGCAACCCATCTCGCGCAGCACGTCCGCGCTTTCCTCGTCTTCGATCCCCTCCGCGATCACTCCCAGCCGGAGGTTTTCCGCCATGCGCATGATCGTGCGAACCAGTTCGCGCGTGTCGGAGTTCTTTCTCGCGATATCCACAATGAACGACCGGTCGATCTTGATCGAATCGAACGGAAGTTCGCAAAGATGCCGCAGGCAGGAATATCCCGTCGCGAAATCGTCCAGCTCGAGCCCCACGCCGAGCGCCTTCAGTTCCTGCATGATCCGGCGCGCTTCGTGAATGTCGGAGAAAACCGTGCTCTCCGTGATCTCGATCCGGAGCGCCCGCGGTTCGATCCCCGTCTCCTCGAGAATCGTCCTCACCTGGTTCACCGTGTCCGGGTCGCGCAGTTGCACCGGAGAAACGTTTACCGCGACATCGAGCCCCGGCTCTCCCGGCCATCGTTCGCGCCAGACCCGGATCTGCCTCGACGCCTCGCGCATCACCCACAGGCCGATTTCGCGGATCAGTCCCGTGTCCTCCGCCAGCGGAATGAACTCGGACGGCTCGATCGTTCCCTGCTCCGGGTGGCTCCATCGCGCCAGCGCCTCGAACCCGAGAATTTTCTTCGTGCCCAGATGCAGGCGCGGCTGGTAATGCACGGACAGTTCTCCCTTTGCGAGCGCTGTCCGCAGATCGAGCTCAAGACGCAGTTGCCGCAGCGCCCGGCCTCGCATGGAGATGTCGAACATCGCCGCGTGCCCCCGCCCGCGTCTTTTGGCGGCATACATGGCGGCGTCGGCATCGCGCATCACCTGCTCCGCTGTCCGGTGATCGCTGCGCAGGAGCGCAATCCCCATGCTCGCCGAAGCATGGAACTCGTGTCCTTCGAGCGGAGACGGACGCCGCAGTTCCCGGAGCAGATGCTGCGCCAGCCGTTCGGCAATCTTCTCGTCCGCGATTCCGTTCGCGAGGACAATGAATTCGTCCCCGCCGAGCCGCGCCACGAGCGGCGCTTCGCCGTCGTGTCCGCTCTCTGCCGCGCTCGAAATGCGGCCTGCCAGTTCCACCAGCAGCCGGTCGCCGGCTATGTGCCCCAGACTGTCGTTCACCAGCTTGAACCGGTCGAGATCGAGGAACAGTACCGCGAAGCCCCATCCCGGATTCCCGCGGGCGCGCGCCAGCGCCGCCTCCAGTTGTTCCGCGAAGTATGTCCGGTTCGGCAGATGCGTCAGCGGATCGGTCTGCCGCCCTTCCTTCGCGGCCCTGCTGCGCGCCAGTTGCGCGCGAATCCGCGCCAGAGCCACCGTGAAGTCCACCGGCTTCGTCACGTAGTCGTTCGCGCCTTCTTCGAGAGCCTCGGCCACCTTCCAGCTCTCCGTCACGCCCGTCACCATGATCACCGGGAGATCCGACTGCGAATGGCGCTTGCGCAACTCGCGCAGCACCTCGGAGCCGCAGCGGTCCGGCATCATCTGGTCCAGCAGAATCAGGTCGAACGGCTGTTCGTTGACCATGCGCAGCGCCTCGGCGCCGTTGCATGCCACCGCCACTTCGAAACCGCTTCGCGCGAGACGCCGCGACAGCACCTCGCGGTTCATCTCTTCGTCGTCGACCACCAGCAGCCTCTCCATTACCGGCATGGCTGCTCCTTCCGCGCCGCGAGACTCGACATCAGATCCACGAGGCGCGGGAAATCGACCGGCCTCGTCTCGAGCCCGTCGCACCACGCCCCGAGCGCCCGTTCGCGCTCGCGCGGCATAACATGCGCCACGAGCGCAATCACCACAATGTCCTTCGTCACGTCGTTCTCGCGGATCATGCGTATCGCAGTCCAGCCGTCCATATCGGGCAGACTGAGATCCAGCAGGATCACATCGGGAACATGTTCAGCCGCCATCTGAACAGCTTCGAGGCCGGTCGCGGCCACCAGAACCGGCCATCCGCCGCGGACCAGCCGCCCCGGCAGCATGTCGCT
>DASPQQ010000207.1:0-4847 GCA_035624885.1 Bryobacteraceae bacterium
AGCGGCGACTTCGCCAGCATCTTCGCATTCACCATCTGCCGGATCGCCAGCGCCAGCGCAACATACGCGCCCGTGATGGAAGCCACGCGCGTGCCGCCATCCGCCTGCAGCACGTCGCAATCGAGAATGATGGAACGCTCGCCGAGCACCTGCAGATCGATGATGGAGCGCAGCGACCGTCCGATCAGGCGCTGGATTTCGTGCGTGCGGCCGCTGGCGCGTCCCTTCGAAACTTCGCGCGCCGTGCGCGTCGCGGTGGCGCGCGGCAGCATGGAGTATTCCGCCGTCACCCAGCCCTTGCCGGTGTTGCGCAGAAAAGGCGGCGTCGTGCTCTCGACGCTCGCGGCGCACAGCACCTGCGTGTTGCCGAAGGTAATCAGCGCGGAGCCTTCGGCGGTCTTCAGATAGCCGGGCGCGATCTCCACCGGGCGCAGTTCATCCGGCGCTCTTCCATCAGGACGCATTCTTGATGACCTCGTAGAGCAGAAACATTGTCAAAAGGATTCCCAGCACCAGAAAGACCAGGCAGGGCACACCCGGCCTCATCTGCGGCGGCGCGTCTTTTTTCGGCTTCGCGGCCTTGTATTTTGCCATTCGTGAATGCGATCGTGAGCTTGCTCGAAGTGCCTGGCTGATAATCTGAAACGGACGTGATCCCGATTCGAAGCCGAGCGCTCTTCAGTTTACTATTTGCCGCATTGCTCGCCGGAACCCTTTTGAGCGGATGCAGCCCCAGCCCGCCGCCGAAGCCCGATCTTCCGGCCTCGGTCTCGCCTGGCTGGAAGCAGGATTCGTTCGCGTCCATACCGAAACCGGCGGATCTGCCGGGGTCGCCCGAATGCTGGAAAGCGCATTACAGCGGCCAGGGTACCGCCGAAGTCGAGGTCTGCGGCTACCCGAACGGTGCATTTGACGCCGCCCAGCGGGCGGCCGCCCAGGGCCAGACCGTCAAGTTCGATCAGGGCAAGTACTTTGTGCGCGTTCGCTGGAACGATTCCGCCAAACCCGCCGTGACCGCTCTCGTAAGAGCGATTCAGAAGAGCCTACACTAATAAACGTGAAGGCCTCCGTCGAGCGATTTTTCCAGTTCTCGCTCCTCGGCCTTGTCACCAGCGGATACTTCGCCCTCGCCGGCTCCGGCTATCTCGACCGGCCCACCCTGATCCTCACCTTCCTCGGGCTCGCGCTCCGCGCCCTTGCCATCGCGGGAGTGGTGCGGCTGCCCATCACGCCGCGCCATGCTTCGATGGCGGCCATTGCCTATCTGGGCTTTCTGCCCGTCGATTACTACTTCCTCTCGCGCGACTTTCTCACCGCGACCGTCCACGGCGTTTGCTTCCTGGCCGTGGCCAAGATCCTGACCGGCCAGACGGCGCGCGATTACGCCTTCACCGGCGCCATCTCGTTCCTCGAACTGATCGCGGCGGCGCTTCTCTCGGGCCAGTCGGCGTTTCTCGCCTGGCTGCTTGTCTATACGGGCTTCGCCATCGCGACACTGAGCAGCGGCGAAATCCGCCGTTCCTTCCACAGCGATTTGCCGGCCGAAGAGGTTCCGGGCGGTGGGCGCCTCGCGCTGCGCCTCGGCGGGCTTGCGGCCGGCGCCACCGCGGCCATCATCCTGATGACAGCCGGGCTCTTCCTCGCGGTGCCGCGCACCGCCGGCATGACCGCGCGACTGCTGCCCCGCACGCCGCGGCTCACCGGCTTCTCCAACCGCATCGATCTCGGCGGTCTCGGCAGCATTTCGAAGGACGACCGTACCGTCATGCACGTGCGCAGTTACGCGCATCCACTGCCGCCCGACGTGAAGTGGCGCGGCGCGGCGCTGAGCCGTTTCGACGGCCGCCGCTGGGATGAACCCGTCACCGAAGAAGCGCGCATTCCTGCCGCTCCGCGCATCGCCGTCCTCGCCGGCCGGCTCCAGCTTTCCCGCCGCGACGGCCAGCGGATGCTCTACAGCGTGGACCTGCGCAATTCCTCGACCGGCACGCTCTTCCTCGCCGGCATCCCGGAATTCATCAACATCGACTCGCGAGCCATCGTCGGGTCGAGATCGACTTCCTTCCGCGATACTTCGCCGCCGCGTGAAACCCTCCGCTACCAGGTTTCGGCCTTCTGGGGACCGGAGCTGCCGGAAACACTGACAGCGGCCGAACGCGCGCGCTATCTGCGTTTTCCTCCGCTCGATGTCCGCATTCTGACGCTGGCGCGCGAGTGGGCGGGCGAAGGGACGGCTTACGATCGCGCCGGCCGCATCCAGTACCATCTGCAGCACGATTTCCGCTACGAGCTCGATGGGCCTGCGGTGCCGGTGGCCGACCCGCTGGCCGATTTTCTTTTCGTGCGCAAAGCCGGCTACTGCGAGTACTTCGCTTCCGCCATGGCGGTGATGCTCCGGACGCTGGGCATTCCGGCGCGCGTCGCAACCGGCTTCGCCGGCGGCTATTTCAACGACGTCAGCGGCGTCTACGTGGTTCGCGCTTCCGACGCCCATGCGTGGGTGGAAGCATTTCTTCCGGGCCCGGACGGCGCGCACGAGGGCTCCTGGACCAGCTTCGATCCGACTCCCGCGCTCACCGGCACCGCTGCACAGTCGAACCTGGTCTCGCGCCTCTCCATGTATCTGGAAGCGGCCGACAGCGCCTGGCACGAATGGGTTGTCTCCTATGACCTCACCCGTCAGGCCACAGCGGCAGCTCAGTTCGAGGCTCTTCTGCGGCGCTTCGCGAGGCCGGAGGCGCGCGGTTCGCGCAGCTGGCGCCAGTGGCTCGTCGATCTGGCCAGGGAATGGGGCATCTGGCTGCTCGTCGCGCTCTCTGCCGCGATCCTCCTTTTCTTCTTCGGGCCGGAGCTTTGGAAGAACTGGCGCGGCTCGGCGCGTATCCGGCGGATTGCGCGCGCCGGCGGCTCGTCCTCCGACGCCAGCCTTCTTTACCAGCAGATGCTCGATCGTCTGGCGCGCCGCGGATTGAACAAACCCGCCTGGGCCACGCCTGCCGAATTCGCCGCGCAACTCGAAGGACGGTTGCCGCCCGAACAGGGCCTCCTCGCCGCGCGCTTCACCGAGCTTTACAACGCCGTCCGGTTCGGCGGAGATGCCGCGGCGGCGGCCCGGATGGCGGGCCTTCTGCGCGAATTCGACCGCATGGGCCGAATGCACAATTGAACACTGTGTCCTTCTTGCACTCGCCTCCGGCGGCAGCGTCAACGCTGAGGACGCCCCGTAGAAGGTGACGAAAGAGCAGATCGCGAAGAAGGTGCCTTACATCGAACCGGGCACGGGCATCACGCCCGCCGATATCGAAGCCTGGGAGAAGTTCGCGCATGTGAAGATCGCGAGCGGCGATGCGCTCTTCCTGCGCACCGGCGGCTCGGCGCGCCGCGCGAAGCGCAAGCAGTGGGAGTTCATCGGTGGCTCCGCCGCCGGTTCTCGGCGGAACCGGTTTCCCGATCAACCCAATCGCGACGTTCCAAGCCGCCGCTGCCTGACCGTCGCGTTTACCGCTGCTTGACGAAACTGCGGGGAACTTCCCGGATGGTGGGGAAGGTCTTCGAAATGTGGTCATGCCACGTGAGGTTCTCTTCATCGGCCACAGCCCACAGCAGCCCGAGCCCTGCCGAACAGAAGCTGAGCCAGGTGGAAGCGAAGCGCAGCGCGCGGCTGCGCGCATCCACCGGAAAGCCATCGAAGGTGATCAGCCGCAGATCGGTGAAGTGCATGCCGGCCGTTTCGCGGCCCGTAATGGCCCACAGGAGACCATAGAAGAGCGCCACCAGCGCGAAAGTCACGCCGAGGAGCATCCAGAACTGTTTGCCCGTGCCGAACGTTGCGCCCATCAGCTCAACCGTCACCACCACCACGCCAAAGCCGATCAGAATCATCGCGGCATCGATGGCGGAAGCGACAAAGCGATGAGTCGTGGTGGCGACCGGCTGATCGCAGAAGATCTGCGCCTCGACGTCCGTCTTCAGTTTGCGGGTCTTCGACGGCGGCGGAGGGATGAAGTCCAGAGTCGCCTGTTCCACCGTCGATCTGCCCGGCGCATGCTTCTTTGCCTGCCTGCGTTCCGCGGGGCGGGAAGGCGCGGGACTGGCCGCGGGCAGGGACATCGGCGGCTGCTTGCGCCACTGATCGAACTGGATGACCTTCGGCGGCTGACCGGCGAACAGGGCGCTCTGCGCGGGAAGCTCGGTGGAAGCCTGGCCTTTGTTCTCCGCGGCGATCTGCTTCTCCATGCGCTGGCGCAGGAACTCCTGCGTGTCGAGCGTGTCGGGAGAGGCCGATGCGGCGGCAGCCATGGCGAGGGCATTCGCGCCGGAGTATCCGGAAGGCGCGCCGATGACGACGCCCGTCACCCTGCGCCCACAGCGCTGGCAGCGATGATCGTCCTCCCCGATCGCGAACCCGCAATGCTTACAATTCATCCTGACTATTTCCCGGCGTACTCGTTACCCAGCGGGTCACGTCTCAGAAACTTGCCACCAGACTTATGCCGTGCTACGGTTGCCTGTTGAACCCGTTTCTCCGCAAATCCCCTACTCCTCTGAGTAGCATAAAGTTAGTCCATTGTCACGGAAAAGTTCTCTTATTCCTGTGTATTTCCGGACTCGGATTTTCACTCCCCGCGTTACCGCAAATAAACAGCACCGCAACGCCGCCTCCGACGATTGACCGCCCCGACTTCAGCGTCAAAGTTGCCCGCCCCAACGCGCCGGTCCGGGGCGATTACGACCTCACCTCCGATACACAGGAATCCGACGGCAGCATCCGCCGCCTGCACGGGCACGTCGTCGTCGAACTCTGGGACTCGACGCTCAAAGCCGACGAAGCCGAATTCGACGAAGAC
>DASPQQ010000208.1:0-17157 GCA_035624885.1 Bryobacteraceae bacterium
AAACAGCGTCCAGCCGTAGAGAAATCCCCAGAGGGGCGACCAGGCTTCGCGCAGGTAGACGTACTGTCCTCCGGCGTGCGGCATCATCGCCGCGAGTTCGCCGTAGGAAAGCGCGGCCGTGATGGTGAGAAGGCCGGTGATGATCCAGGAAACAAGTTCCCAGCCGGTGCTGCCGGTTTCGCGCGCCATCTCGGCGGCGACGAGGAAGATGCCGCTGCCGATCATCGACCCGGCAACGATCATGGTGGAGTCGTAGAGTCCGAGACTGCGGCTGAGTTCTTCCCGCCTGGTTTCCGCGCCGGTCATGTTTCTCCGAAGCTTAGCAGTATCCTGCTCGTATGCAAATTCGCACGCTTCAGGCGGAGGACGCCCGGGCATGGTGGGAGCTGCGCCGCGAAGCGCTCGGAAACGAGCCGCGCGCGTTCGGGAAAACGGTTGAGGAGCACGAGGCGGCATCCATCGAGCAGACGGCGGAACAGCTTCGCGAAAGAGCGGAGAGCAATTTCACGCTGGGGGCTTTCGATGGGCAGCGGCTGGTCGGAATTGTCACGTTTGTTCGCGAGAAGGCGGCAAAGCGCAGACACAAGGGCCACATTGTGGGGGTCTATGTGACGCCTTCCCATCGCCGCCAGGGGGTGGGCGACGCGCTGATGGCCGGGCTGATCGAAAAAGTGCGGCGCGATCACCCGACGCTCGAGATCCTGACGCTGAGCGCGGCGGCACACAACGGCGATGCGGGCAGGCTTTATCGCCGCTTCGGCTTTATGCCCTGCGGAGTGGAACCGGGTGCGCTGAAAGTCGATGGCGAGTACGTCGATGAAGAGCACATGTGGCTCCCGCTCAATCTCGCATAGACTGGGACCATGACACGCATCGTGTGGCTCGCGGCAATGGCCGCGAGCGTCACCGGAGCTGCGCTCTGCCAACAGCCAGCTCCCATGCCTATGTCGCATGACAACGACATGGTGGCAACGGGATTGCCGAAGGATTTCGACAAACCGTATCCCCTGCATTCGAAAGCGCTCGGGAAGTTCACACGGCCGATTTCCTCGGCGAACAAGGAAGCACAGGCGTATTTCGACCAGGGATTCCAGCTCATGTATGCGTTCGGCGTGATGGAGGCCACGCGCTCGTTCCGTGAAGCCGAGAAGCGGGATCCGGATTGCGCGATCTGCTACTGGGGCGAAGCATGGTCGTGGGGTTCCTATCTCAATGCGCCGATGCCGAAGTGGCAGGCTCCCTATGCTTACGCGGCCGCGCAGAAAGCGTTGAAGCTCGCGCCCGGGCACTCGACGCCCGTGGAAGCGGACCTGATTGAAGCGATGAGCCATCGCTATGTGGAGAACTTCGATCCGGACAAACGGCTCGATCAGGACAAGGCCTATGCGGAAGCGATGCGCAAGCTGCATGAGAAGTATCCGCAGGATCAGGACATCGCCACGCTGTACGCCGATTCGCTCTTCATCATGGAGCCGCGGCGCGGTTCGCGCGACATCGATTCGCCGAACGTGAAGCGCATCCAGGAAGTGCTCGAAGGAGTGCTGGCCGTGAACCTGCGGCACGTGGGCGCGTGCCATCTCTACGTTCATCTGACGGAGGCGACGACGAAGCCGCAACTGGCGGAAGCCTGCGCGGACGGGCTGGGCGACATCATCCCCGGCGCGAGCCATCTGAATCACATGCCTTCGCATACGTATAACCAGCTGGGCCGCTGGCGCGACGCCGTGCGGTCGAACATCGAAGCCTGGCATTCCGATCAGCTCGCCGCGCAGGGCGAAGGCTTCGCCATTTATCCCGACCACAATCTCCATATGCTGCTGTTCGCCGCGTCCATGGACGGGCAGGGCGCCGTCGCGATTCAGGCCGCGAAGGACTACCTGAAGATCAACGGCATGAACATGATGCTGCTCCTGACGCTCGTCCGGTTCGGGCGCTTCGATGAGATTCCGGAAGTCACGAAGCGCGGCGCCGACCCCATCACGGGCGGGATCTGGGACTTCGCGCAGGGCTACGCGAAACTGCGTCTCGGCGAAAAAGACATGGCCCGGGTTTATCTGGCCCGGCTCCTCAAGGAGGCGGAAGACAGGAAGGCCACGTTCCGGGGGCACTCCTCGAAGGACCTTCTGGGAACGCTCGGCGGCATTCTGGAAGGCGAGGTTCTTCGTTCGGACGGGGATCTCGATCAGGCGATCGCTTCATTCGAACGCGGCGTGACTTTCTACAACAACATCATTTACGACGAGCCCGAGCCGCTGCCGTTCGCCCCGCATCACTGGCTGGGGGCGGCGCTGCTTGAAGCCAGGCGCTACGCCGACGCCGAGCGGGTCTATCGCGAGGATCTGAAAAAGCATCCGAACAACGGATGGTCTCTCTACGGTCTGAAGGCGGCGTTGGAAGGCCAGGGCAAGCCTTCCGGCGACGTGGCGACCCAGTTCGCAAGAAGCTGGGCGCGCTCGGAAATGTTGCTGACCGCTTCGCGTTATTAGAAGCCTTTTCCTTCCGGTGGGGTTTAATGTCTAAATGGCCCACCGGAAGGTTCGATTCGCTCTTTTCCTGCTGGCTTCGTCGCTGCTGCGCGCCCAGTTTTCGGGACGGATTGCAGGTACGATTCTCGATGCCTCGGGCGCGCCGGTGCCGGGGGCAACGATCTCGCTGTCGGAGCCGGGCAGCACGAAGGCGCTGCTTTCGACCAGATCGACTTCCGACGGCAGCTACCATCTGATCGGCATCCGGCCGGCGGACTACGACCTTGAGGCTGAGGCGGCGGGGTTCGCCAAAGTCACGCTCTCGAACGTGACCATCGACGCCGCGCGCGAGACCAATATCCGGACCATTACGCTGCAGCCGGCTGCGCTCGCGCAGAGCGTGGAGGTCTCCGCGAATGAGACGACCGTCCAGACCAGCAACGCGGAAATCTCGGACACGGTCACCATGGAAGAGATCCAGAAGCTGCCTCTGCTTGACCGGGATCCTCTGGCGGTGCTGCAGATCCAGCCGGGCGTGGTGTATCAGGGCAATTCGGCGACGGTGATCAACGGCATGCGGACGTCGTTCGCCAATATGACGCTCGATGGCATCAATATTCAGGACAACTACATCCGCGATAACGCGCTCGACTATACGCCGAACAAGCTGCTCGTCGGACAGGTGCGGCAGATGACCATGATCACGTCGAACGCCAACGGCGCGGCGCCGGACGGGGCAGCTCAGGTGGCTTTCGAGACGCCTTCCGGAACCAATCAATTCCACGGCGACGCCTACTGGTACAACCGCAACAACGCATTTGCGGCCAACGACTGGTTCAACAACCAGGCCGGCGTGCCCATCTCCCAGCTCAATCAGAATCAGGCGGGCGGGTCGATCGCCGGGCCGATCAAAAAAGACAAGCTCTTTTTCTACACCAACTACGAAGGGGTCCGCACCGACGCCCAGACTCCCATGACCAACGTGATTCTGACCGATACGGCGAGGGAAGGAATCTTCACATACCGCAGTTCGACCGGCGCGCTGATTCAGAAAAATCTGCTGGCTCTGCGCGGGATCACGATCGATCCCTACATCCAGAAACTGATGAACATGATTCCGGACGGCTCGGCGATCAACAACTACACGGTCGGCGACAGCACGGCGGGGAATCTGATGAACACCGCCGGCTATCGCTTCAACCAGCGCGCGAACGAGGTGCGCGACAACGTGACGGGGCGGATTGATTACAACCTTTCGACACGCCACGTCTTCAGCGCGTCGTATTTGTGGAATCGGGACAACCTCGATTCTCCCGACCCCACGTTTCAGGCGATCCCGCAGACGACGAATCCGAACCACAGCCACTTCTTCTCGGCCTCCTGGCGCTGGACGCCGAACGGCAACCTGACCAACGAACTGCGCGGAGGGTTCAATCTCGCGCCGGGCGATTTTCTGAACTCGCAGACTTATCCGAACGGCTATCTGATCACCGGAATGATCTTCAACGATCCGGTCAGCGAGCAGATGCCCCAGGGCCGCGCGACCAACACATACTCGATTTCGGACAATGCCGCGCTGGCCCGCGGGCGGCACTACATACAGTTCGGATTTCACATGCAGAAGATCACGGTGCGGGCATATAACGACGCCGGCATCGTGCCCACCTACAACCTGTTCATGGGCACGGGCCAGCCGGCTCTGACCACGAATCTGCTGCCGGGAATCTCGAACGATGCGCTGGCCAACGCCAATGCGCTGCTTGCCACGCTGGGCGGATACATCGACAGCGCCAGCCAGACGTTCAACGTCACGAGCCGCACCTCAGGCTATATTCCCGGGGCAGGCGCCGTGCGGAATTTCCGCTTCGGGAATCAGGACTTCTATGTGCAGGACAACTGGAAGATGTTCCGCACCCTCACGGTGACGATCGGGCTGCGCTGGGTGCTGCCGGATGTGGCGGACGAAGCCAATTCGCTCGAGCTACTCCCCGTGATCCAGAACAATAATGCCATCCAGACGCTGCTTTCCAACGCCACGCTGGACTTCGCCGGCCAGTCGGTGGGCAGGCCCTGGTACAACCGCGACATGAAGAACTTCGCCCCCAACGTGGGGCTCGCGTGGGATGTTTTCGGCGACGGGAAAACCGCGTTCCGCGCCGGCTATTCGATCTCATACGTGAACGATCAGTCGATTCTGGCGCCGGAAACGATGACGGAGACCAACGCCGGCCTCACCGGCCTTTCCAACCTCGTCGGCCTTTCGAGCCGCATCAGCACCGGGTTGCCGGTGATTCCCGTGCCGGTCTATCAGGTGCCCCTGACGGTGGCCGATAACTACGCGCTGAACCCTCTCAACACAGTGGGGCTCATCGATCCGAATCTGCGGACCCCCTACGTGCAGCAGTATTCGGCGGGCATTCAGCGGCAGATCAAAGGGACGGTGGTTGAAGCCCGCTATGTGGGAAATCACGGCACGGGCCTCTACCGTGCCTTCGACTTCAATCAGATCAATATCGTTTCGAACGGATTCCTCGGCGACTTTCTGAAGGCTGAGAACAACGGGAACCTCGCATTCCAGAAGACCGGCATATTCAATCCGGCCTATAACGCCGGAATCGCGGGCAGTCAGCCCCTGCCGGTTTTCGCCAAACTGGAGGACGGCGGTTTCCTGAGCGATCCGACCGTTCGGAACCTGATCCAGACCGGCCAGGCCGGGCAGCTTGCCGCGACCTACGCCGAGAACCAGGAGAACGGATCTCTCAACTTCTTCGCCAATCCTTACGCGCTCGGTTCGGACATGCTGACGAACTTCTCGAACTCGACCTATAACGCCCTGCAGCTCACGGCGCGGCACCGCGCGAAAGAAGGGCTGGACGTAACCGCGAACTATTCGTTTTCGAAAGTCCTGAGCGATACGGCGGGCGATTCGCAGAGCCGCATCGAACAGTTTCTCGACGTGAACAATCCGAAGCTCGAACGGGCGCCGGCGAATTTCGATCTGCGGCATTCGATCAAATCCGCCGTGGTTTATGACCTGCCCTTCGGAGAGAAGCATTATCTGCACAGCAAACGGCTCGACCGTTTCATCGGGGGATGGTCGCTCGGCACCAATCTCTCCTGGCAATCGGGCGCGCCGTTTTCGATCCTCTCCGGCTACGGGACTCTGAATCGCGCGGACGGGACGCGGTCTTACTACAACACTGCCGATCCCATCATTCCGGGCCAGGATCTTCCGCAGTACGTGCATTTCGTGATGACCGGCAACGGTCCGTACATGATCTCGCCATCGGCGATCAATCCTTCGGATGGAACGGGCATCGGATTTGCCGGCGCGATTTTTGAGAATCCGGGAGCGGGCACTCTCGGCGTGCTGCAGCGGCGGTCGTTCTACGGGCCGTGGGCATTCGGCCTCAACGCCAGCCTGCAAAAGGCAATTCAGATCACAGAGCGCCAGTCACTGCAGCTTCTCATTCAGGCGCAGAACGTGCTCAACCACCCCACGTTCTGGGTGGGCGATCAGAACATCAATTCGACGACGTTTGGCGCGGTGGCTTCCATGCTGAATTCACCGCGCATCATGCAGTTCGGCCTGCACTACCGCTTCTGAGCCTGGAAGCGGATCTTGTCCAGCACCGCGGTATCGCCTTTGAGATCGGCTTTTCCGGCCGGGTAGCCGTTCGATTTCAATAGAAAGGCGACAATGCTCGCATTCACGTCCGGAGTGAGTTTGCCCGGCTTGTCTCCGGGCATGGTGGTCTGGATGCGCGAGAAGAGATCGCCCACGGACTGGCCATCCCACTCCTTGCGGAAATCCTCGCCGCTCAGACCGGGCATCGGGCCCGAACCCTGAAGATCATCTCCGTGGCAGGAAGAGCACTCGAATTTATAGAGGCCTTCGCCTTTGGCAGCCTGCGCGGCGCTGTAGACGCCATCCCAGACGGAGCCGGCGGATTGCGCGGCAACGATCGCCGCGGCGGCGAAAAAGGCGGTGGAGAGCAGGATGTTCGTTCTCACGTCAGCAACTATACTATCTCTGAGATGACCATGTGTCTGAAGAATCGACTCCTGCTCGCCGGCTGCGCGTTGGCTGCGTTTGCGTTCAGCTTCAACGCCCGCGCCGCCGTCACCTGCGATCCCGATAACGGCGGCATTTCGCTGCCCGCAGGGTTCTGCGCCGTAGTTGCAGCCGACGGTCTGGGTGCTGCCCGCCACATCACCGTGGCACCGAACGGCGACGTTTATGTCGCGCTGCAGGGCCGCCGCGGGCGCGACGGCAAGACCACCGGCGGCGGGGTGGTGGCTTTGCGCGATACAGAGGGCAAGGGCAAACTCACCGCAAAGGAAGTCATCGGTGAAGGCACGAACCTGACCGGCGTGCAGCTCCGCAACGGCTACATGTACGTTGCGAGCCCGACCCAGGTGATCCGCTACAAGATGACGCCGGGACAACTGAAGCCGGCCGGCGAAGCGGAAATCGTAGTCGCGGATCTGCCCGAACAGCGCATGCATGAAGACAAGGGCATCGCGTTCGATGGCAAGGGTGGTCTCTACGTTAATGTCGGCGCGCCTTCGAATGCGTGCCAGGCGCAGGACCGGCGGGCGAAGGTGCCCGGCCAGGATCCCTGCCCGCTGCTCGAGCGCCAGGGCGGCATCTGGAAGTTCGATGAGAACAAGCTGAACCAGAAGCAGTCCGACGGCGTGAAGTATGCGACGGGCCTGCGCCAGATGCCGGCCATCACGTGGCACGACGGCGCCCTCTGGGTCACGATGAACAGCCGCGACCAGCTCGATACGCTCTGGGGCGATATGTTCACGGCGCAGGAAAACGCGGAGCGCCCGGCCGAACCGATGTACCGCATCGAGCAGGGCGACAACTTCGGCTGGCCCTTCTGCTTCTTCGATTACGGCCAGCAGAAGCTGCTGCTGAATCCGGAATACGGCGGCGACGGCAAGACCGTGGGGCGCTGCTCGGAGTTCAAGCTGCCCATCGCGAGCTTCCCGGCGCACTGGGCGCCCGTCGCCATGACCTTCTATGACGGCACCATGTTCCCGGCGAAATATCGCGGCGGAGCGTTCATCGCGTTCCATGGCTCGTGGAATCGCGCGCCGATGCCGCAGGATGGCTACAACGTCACCTTCCAGCCGTTTGCGAACGGGAAGCCGTCGGGCAAGTTCGAAATCTTCGCGTCCGGTTTTGCCGGAACCGACAAGCTCATGAATCCGAACGCGGCGGTGGCGCGTGCGGATGGTGTCGCGGTCGCTCCGGATGGTTCACTCTACATCACCGACAGCCAGAAGGGTAAGATCTGGCGCGTCATCTATACAGGAAAGTAAACGCTTATGACCAGCCGCTCGAATCTCGTCTCTCTTGTCTTTCTGGGGTTTGCGCTGACCGCTTCGGCCCAGACTGTGGATCGCCAGATGATGGCGAAGATTCGGGCGGAGGGGCTCGAACATTCTCAGGTCCAGAAGGTTTTCGATTACCTGACGATCGATATCGGGCCCCGTCTCACGAATTCGCCCGCGTACCTGAGCGCGGTGAAGTTCGTGACGCAACAACTGCAGGATTGGGGTTTGTCCAATGTTCACGATGAACCATGGCAGTTCGGGCGCGGCTGGACTCTGGACAAGCTCACCGTCGAAATGGCGGAACCGCGCTACGCTCCGCTGATCGGGTATGCCGAGGGATGGTCGCCTGCGACTCCGGGCGATATCGTGGCGGAGCCGATTTATCTCGGCAACAAGTCTGCGGCCGAGATCGAGGCGCTGCGCCCGAAGATGAAGGGCGCGATCGTGATGCTGTCGCCGATCCAGAAGGTGTACGTGACCGAGGATCGTCCGCAGCCTTCCCTGCCGGGCGCAACGGGGCCGGAGACTCTTTCTCCGCCCGCGCTCTTTAACACCGGCCGCGAAGCCCAGCAACTGAATACGCTGGTACGAAACGCGGGGGCGGGCGTGATCCTGCGGCCCAATGTGCTGAAGGATGGAACGGTTTACGTGACGGGCCGCGATAACGGGCCTTCGAGCGTGCCCTCCATCATCATGGATTCCGAACACTACAACGAAATCGCGCGCATGATCGAGCATGGACGCCCGGTGAAGCTGCGCATCAATGTACAGGCCACATTCCAGGAGCGCGATACCAGCGCGTACAACATCATCGCCGAGATTCCCGGCACGGATCCGGTGCTGAAGAATCAGGTGGTGATGCTGGGCGCGCACGTGGATTCGTGGCACACGGGTGTCGGCGCAACCGATAACGCGGATGGAACATCCGTGATGATGGAAGCGATGCGCATTCTCAAAACCGTGGGCGCGAATCCGCGGCGAACCATCCGGCTCGGGATCTGGAGCGGCGAGGAGCAGGGCCTGCTCGGTTCAAAGGAATGGGTCAAACGGCACCTCGAAGGCGATGCCAACAAGGACGAGCGCGAAAACTTTTCGGTCTATCTGAACATGGACAACGGGACCAACAAGGTCTACGGTTTCGGGATGGAAAACAACGAAGGCGCGCGCGCGATCTTCGACAAATGGCTTGCCGAGTTCCAGGATCTGGGTGCGCGGCACAACACCAACACGCACATCACCTCGACCGATCATTTGAGCTTCCTCGCCGCGGGCGTGCCCGGCTTCAATCCTTTCCAGGATTACGAAGGCTACGACGTGCGCACCCACCACACCAACATGGATCTCGCGGACCATGTCAACCCGGACGATCTGAAGCAGGCCGCGGTCGTCATGGCGGGCTTTGCCTGGAACGCCGCGATGCTCGACGAGCGCATGCCGAGGAAGTAAATGCTGGCCGGGAAGCTCGGCCTTGAGAATCCGATCTTCCTTGCTCCCATGGGAGGCGGTCCGGGCACTCCCGAACTGGCCGCGGCCGTTTCGAACGCAGGCGGGCTGGGAGCGCTTGCGGTTTCTTATCTCACCCCGGACGAGATCACCCGTACCATTCGCGCCACGCGCGCGCTCACGAGCAAGCCCATCAACGTGAATCTGTTCGCCGGCGGGTATGCCACATCGGTCGACGTGCCGCCCGAACCGGTGATGGACGTGATGCGCGCAGTGCATCGCGAACTGGGCTTATCCGAACCGGTCCTGCCGAAGCTCGCCCCTGGTCCGTTTCCCGATCAGTTCGAGGCGGTGCTGGCGGAGCGTCCGGAGGTTTTCAGCTTTACCTTCGGGATGCCCGGCCGCGACATGATCCGCCGTATGCATGAGCACGGGATCACCGTGGTGGGAACGGCCACGACGGTCGTGGAAGCGCGAACCATGATGGAAGCAGGGATGGACGCGATCGCCGCCCAGGGGGCGGAAGCGGGCGCGCATCGCGGAACCTTCATCGGCAGCTTTGAAGAGGCGATGGTGCCCACGCTCGAACTCGTGCGGGCAATTGCGAGCTTCGCCACCGTGATCGCTTCCGGCGGCATTATGGACAGGACGGACGTCCGGCAGATGCTCGCGAACGGCGCCGCGGCGGTGCAGATGGGCACTGCGTTTCTGCCGTGTCCGGAATCCGGGGCTTCGGAGTCCTGGAAGCAGGCGCTGCTGAGCGCAGGGTCCGACACGACGGTGATCACGCGCGCATTTTCCGGCCGCGCGGCACGCGGGCTGCAGAATGAATTCATCAAACGGATGACGGGAATCGAGCCTCTGCCCTTCCCTGTGCAGAACACGCTCACCAGAACGATGCGGAGCGCGGCGGCAAAGCTCGGCAAGGCGGGGTTTCAGTCGTTGTGGGCCGGCCAGGGCGTGGCCAGGTGCCGCGCCGTGCCCGCGGCGGAACTGGTGCGGTCGCTCCTCTGAGCTGATAGAATTCGCGCCATGCGAGTTCTGATTCTTCTGCTGGCCGGCGCGTCCTTGTTTGCGGCCGATTCGATCGACGGTTTCGTCATGTGGAAACCGGCCGAACTGAAAACGCAGGAAGAGGCTCTTTCGAAGAAGGTCGGGCCGGATCATTCCTCACGCGAAACTCTGGCCGACTTCGAGACGCATCGCTTCCGCATGCTCTATCGCGATGCCGATGGCTTCCCGGAACAGCACGACACGATCATCGATGTCGTGATGGTCCAGAGCGGGGAAGGCACGCTGGTGCTGGGCGGGAAGATGATTGGCCTTAAAGCTTCCGAGGCCAAAGGCGAATACACCGGAACTGGCCTCGAAGGCGGCCAGGAGTACAAGCTCTCAGCCGGAGATATTGTTCACATTCCCGCGAAGGTGCCGCACCGCTTTCTGGTGCCGAAAGGCAAGCACATCACCTACGTGCTGCTGAAATTTCCGGCGTAACGAGCTCGAGATCGAGGACGGCCGGAGCGGGTCTGCGGCTGCAGCGAGCCTCAAAATCGGCCGTTCTTTCCCCGAGGCCGGGGACCAGAAAGAAACGCCGCTCCACTTCCCTCCGGGCGCGGTGGTAGAGTTCCAGATCGAATTCGTTCAGGCGGCAGAGATCGGCATACGTACCCGCGCCCCAGAGAGCCAGCAGCTTGTTCTCCAGTTCCTCTTCCTGTCCCGCCCGGTGCTGTTCGCCGGGACGGCTGACATTCTGCGGCTGGCAATGCAGGCGGATGCCGGGAAACGCAGGCCGGAGGAAATACTCTGCCGCGATCAGGCTCTCATCGAAAAGCTCGACAAGACCCGGAATCGCCATTTCCCGGAGAATCGAAGTCGCGATCCCGAGGTCGCTTTCGTTCGCCGGACGGGTAAATGCGCCGGCGTTGGCCAGCAATGTCACCTGAACGTTGCTGACCATGTGGGGAAACTCGTGAAGCAGCCCGTGGACAAATTCACGCGAGCTCACCGCGCGCGCCATGCGGCTGAGCAGGTCGGAAGAGTTGTTCCGCCGCGCCCACGCGTAGAGAGACTGCAGCCGGTCCAGAGGGTGACGCAGGAAGCAGCAGTCAAAGATGACCATGTTCCGGACGGCCGGCTTCGGGTAACGCAGGTGATGGCTGGAAACGGCAGAAATGTCCGGACGAGCCGCGAGGAAAGCGGCCAGATCGGATTGATCGAGGGCAGCCTCGGCGCAGGATTCGTCGAAGGTGGCAAAGCCCGGTCCGAATTCCCGCCTGAGAACGGATTCGATCGTACTGCCGCCGTTTTTTAAAATGTGGTAATGGACGACGACGAATCGCGTGCCCAAAACTTTTCTCTCTCCTTAAGCCTCCGAACCTCTTACGAGCGTGAAACCCAGGTCCGTAGTTAAAGTTCTGTAAAGAGAGTGAGTCAGAGTGACGATCCGTGACATCTCCGCGCTGAGAACAGTATGTTTTTTAACTTTTCCAATCGCTTTTACCCTTTTGGGCGCGGATTTTTCCCAGAAATACCAGGAAGAAGGAAAAATCTGGTGGTCACACGTGCAATTTCTGGCAGATGACCGGCTCGAGGGGCGGGACACCGGAAGCGCGGGATACCTGGAGGCTGCGCGCTATGTGGCTCGCCAGTTCCAGATGCTTGGTCTGAAGCCGTGCGGCACGAAGGGATATTTTCAGCCGGTCAAATTCGAAACGCGGCGGCTCGATCCGCGGCAATCGAGTTTGACGCTGATTCACGACGGGGTGCGGGAGCCGCTCGTGATCGGCCAGGACGTGAACCTCAGTTCGAGCGCCGACATGCCGCCCTCCGTCAGCGCGCCGGTTGTTTTCGCCGGATATGGCTTATCGATTCCGGGAGCCGCGGCGCGCAGTGTGGATGTGCGGGGGAAGATTGTCGTCTACGTGGCGGCGAACGGGCCGCCGGTGGCGCCGGCGAATGTGCAGTCGTTCTACGCTTCCGCGGGTGAGCGCTGGAGCGCGCTGAAGCAGGCGGGCGCCATCGGGATCGCGATGATTGCGAATCCGCGCCTCGAGGCCGCGCCGGCTGCGTCTGCTCCTGCCGCACCTGCGGCGCGGACCGTGACGCCGCCGGCCGTCCTGCTGGCCGAACCGGCATTGCAGGACACCGCGGGTCAGCAGATTGCACTGACGCTTTCGCGGCGCGGCGGCGAGCGTTTTTTCGCCGGCAGCGGACATTCGTTCGATGAAATCATGAAGCTGGCAGCGGCCAATCAGCCGTTGCCGGAGTTTCCGCTGGCGGTCTCGATGGAAGCCAGGACCTCGGTGAAGAAGGAAGCGATGGAAGCGCCGAATGTGGTCGCGATGCTCGCGGGCTCGGATGCGAAGCTGAAGCGCGAGTATGTGGTTGTCTCCGCGCATCTGGATCATATCGGCGTGGGTGCGGCGGTCAATGGCGACCGCATCTACAACGGCGCGATGGACAACGCTTCCGGCGTCGCCTCCGTGCTCGAGGTGGCGCGGCTGCTCCATGCCTCCGGCCTGCCGCCGAAGCGAAGCGTCATTTTCCTGGTGCTCACCGCGGAAGAGAAGGGACTGCTCGGGTCGAAGTATTTCGCGCACCATCCGACGGTGCCCGAAAGCCGGATCGTGGCCGATCTCAACATGGACGCGCTGCTGCCGCTTTACGACCTGAAACTGCTCGAAGTGCAGGGGCTCGACGAATCGACGCTGGGAGACAAGATCCGCGCCGCCGCGCGGGAATTCGGCGTGGAGGCGCAAAGCGACCGCGAGCCGGAGCAGAACCGCTTCATTCGCAGCGATCACTTCAGCTTCGTGCGCGAAGGCATTCCGGCCCTGGCCTTCAAGTTCGGCTATGAATACGGCTCACCGGAACAGAAGATCCGTCTCGACTGGTGGGACCGGCACTATCACAAGCCTTCCGACGACACGGCTCACCCGATGAACACGGAAGCGGCGGCGAAATTCAACCACGTGATCGAAGCGCTGGTGCAGAGCGTTGCGGACGATCCGGCGCGGCCCGAGTGGCTGCCGGACAGCTTCTTCAGGAAATTCCGGAAGTAAGCGGTTAGTTGTCGCGGCGCTTGAGCGTCGGCCGGTCGTCGGAATCGGACGAAGCGGGCGTCGAGTTCCCGTTCGAATCGATCTGGCCGTTCGGATTGCGGCGCAGCGTCGGCCGTCCGGAATCCTTGCCGGCATCGACCGAGCGGCGATTGTGCATCGCGACCGTGCGGGCCTTCACGTCGTTGAACTCGCTCGTGTTGACCACGTATTCCGGCTTGGCCTTGAGCATCGTGTCGATGTTCTTCTGGGCCGCCTTGATGCGGTCTTCGGTCGGCGGGTGCGTCGAGAAGACTTTCGACATCGTACCGGGCTTGCGCTTTTCCTGCGACTGCACTTTCTCGAAGAAATCGACGAAGCAGGTGGGATCGTAGCCGGCCTTGTACATGTACTGCAGGCCGAGCATATCGGCTTCCGACTCAAACGCGCGAGAGAAGCTCAGGAAGCCCATCGGAATCGCGAGTCCCATGGCCTGATAAAGGCCGTAACCGGTCCAGCCGCCCACGAAGATCAGGGGGATGCTGGCATACTGCGCGAGCTGGCCGCGCGAGGCCTGCCGCGTGCCGTGGCGCGCCGCCACATGCGCGATCTCATGCGCCATCACGCCGGCCATTTCGGCTTCGTTATCCGCGTTGAGCAGGATACCGGTGTTGACGAAAAAGAATCCGCCGGGCAGCGCGAAGGCGTTGATTTCTTCCGAGTCAACGACCTTGATGGTGAAAGGAACCTTGGCGTCGGAGTTGCGAACCAGATTCTGGCCGATGCGGTTCACGTATTCCGCGATGATGGGATCGTCGACGATCTTGGCCTGGCGCTCCACTTCCTGGGCCATCTGTTTGCCGAGGGCGATTTCCTTTTCGATCGAGTAGAAATTGATCCCCTTGTCGACATTGCGGTTGCCGATCTCGTCGGGATCTTTTTCCTTATCCGCGGCGCGGGCGGGAACAACCAGACCGGGCGCCAGGAGGGCAAACAGAGCGAGGACGGCTGTCGACTGCCGCCAGGAATTACCGGCTCTCAGGAAGTACATTTCGGAGCAGCTCCAATCCCAGTATAGTCCTTCAGGACGCGGCTGGAGAGACACCGGTTACGCACAGGGGAATACCGCTTCCGATGCTATACTCGGAATTTAGCTTCCGGCCTTACCCCTTTCGAATCATGCCACTGAAACCGATCCACGCGAATACGAGCGGTGAGAAAAAGATCTATCTGCTGAAACCGCGGGGGTTCTGCGCAGGTGTGGTGCGTGCCATCGATGTGGTGAAGATCGCGCTCAACCTCTACGGCCCGCCGGTGTATGTCCGCAAGGAGATCGTCCACAACAAGCACGTGGTGGAAGAACTGCGGGGCATGGGCGCGATTTTCGTCGAGGAACTGGAAGAGGTCCCGGCGGGCGCGCGGGCGATATTCAGCGCACATGGCGTTTCGCCCGAAGTTCGCCGTCAGGGCAAGGAACGCGATCTGGCGATCATCGACGCCACCTGCCCGCTGGTGACGAAGGTTCATCTCGAAGCGGTGAAGTTCGCACGCGAAGGCTACACGATCATCCTGATCGGCCACAAGAATCACGACGAGGTCATCGGGACGCTGGGCGAAGCGCCCTCGCGCATGATTCTGGTCGAGTCGGTCGAGGATGTCGACAATCTGACCATCGAAGACCCGGCGCGGATTGCCTACCTCACCCAGACGACGCTCAGCCTCGACGAGACGCGCGACATCGTGGCCCGGCTCGAGCAGCGTTTCCCGATGATTCGCGGCCCGAAATCCCAGGACATCTGCTATGCAACCGAAAACCGGCAGATGGCCGTCAAAGGTGTATCGGAGTTCTGTGAATTGATCCTCGTGGTGGGTTCGGCCAACAGTTCCAACTCGAAGCGTCTGGTGGAAGTGGGCCAGAACTATGGCGTCCAGGCCCATCTGGTGAACGACTGGTCGGACGTCAATCCGCAGTGGCTCGAAGGCAAGACCAACATTGGCGTGACCGCGGGAGCCTCGGCGCCGGAGCATCTGGTGGGAGAGATCGTCGCGGCTCTGCGCGAAAAGGGTTACGGAAAGCTGGAAGAAGTCGAGATGGTGGAAGAGGACGTGCGCTTCTCTCTGCCGCCGGAACTGGCCAACGCTTCCTCCGCTCTCTACAGCATCAGCCGATGACGCCCGTTCTGCAGCGTGTCGATGACAAACTGCTGAGCGCAGTCCAGGAAAAAATCCGAAAAGCGGCCGAGCACCTGCTCTCTCTGCAGCACGAGGATGGCTACTGGTGCGCGCTGCTGACCGCGGACACGACGCTCGAATCCGATTACATTCTGCTGCAGCTCTGGATGTATCCGCCGGTCGAGGGCGTCTGGAATCCGCCCGATCCGGGCAGGATCCGGCGCGCGGCGGAACGGATTCTCTCGCGCCAGCTTCCCGACGGCGGATTCAACATTTACGTCAAAGGGCCGAGCGAGATCAGCGCCAGCGTCAAGGCGTATTTCGCGCTGAAAGTGGCCGGCATCGCGGCTGACGACGGGCGCATGGTCCGGCTGCGCGAGCGCATCCTCGCGCTGGGAGGGATTCAGGCGGCAAACAGCTATACGAAGGTCAACCTGAGCCTCTTCGGGCTCTATCCGCGCGAAGGCACGCCCAGCATTCCGCCGGAGGTCATGCTGCTGCCGGGCAAAGTGCTCTACCAGATGTCTTCGTGGACGCGCGCGATCGTAATCTCGCTGGCCATTGTCCACGCGCACGATCCGCAGCGGCCGGTGCCGGCAGGATTCAACCTCGAAGAGCTTTTCATTCCGGGCAAGAGCATCGCGTTCGCCAGCGACGATTCGTGGCTGAGCTGGCGCAAGACGTTCATCCAGTCCGACAAGATTCTGAAGCTCTGGGAGAAGTACGGGTTCAACCGTATCCGCAAGGCGGCGATCCGCAAATGCGAGCACTGGATGCTCGAGCGCATGAAGCACGCCGATGGTCTGGGAGCCATCTACCCGCCGATGCAGTACGCCATCATGGCGCTCGACGTTCTGGGCTATCCGGAGAATGCGCCGGTGCGCGTGGAAGCAGTGCGGCAGTTTGAAAGCCTGATGGTGGACGACGGCAAGACGCTGTTCTTCCAGCCCTGCTTTTCGCCGGTTTGGGATACGGCGATTCTGTCGTTTGCCCTCGGCGAAGCCGGGTATGACAGTCACCCCGCGATGACAAGAGCCGCCGACTGGCTGCTTGCGCGCGAGATCCGGCGGCCGGGCGACTGGTCGGTGAAGCGGCCGTGGGTGGAACCGTCCGGCTGGGCCTTTGAGTTCCGCAACGACTGGTATCCGGATATCGACGACACCGCCATGGTGACGCTGGCGTTCCCGCACATGAAAGCGTCGGATGCAAAGGCGCAGGCCGAGACGCGCAAGCGCGCCATTGCATGGCTGCTGGCGATGCAGTCTTCCGACGGAGGCTGGGCCGCGTTCGACGTCGATAACAACTGGGAGATCCTGACACACGTTCCGTTCGCCGACCACAACGCGATGCTCGATCCGACCTGCGCGGATATCACCGGGCGCACGCTCGAATCGCTTGCGGCGAACGGGCTCGACCGGAATCACGCGTCGTGCAAACGCGCCATCGATTATCTGATTCGCACGCAGTTATCGGATGGAAGCTGGTACGGGCGCTGGGGCGTGGCGTATATCTACGGCACCTGTTTCGCGCTGCGCGGCCTCGCGGCGATGAAAGAGGACGATCACGAGCCCCACATCCAGCGCGCCAACGAATGGCTTCGCTCCATTCAGCACTCCGACGGCGGATGGGGCGAAAGCTGCGCGAGCTACGATAACGACATCTTCACCGACGCCGAAAGCACGCCGTCGCAG
>DASPQQ010000209.1:0-10651 GCA_035624885.1 Bryobacteraceae bacterium
CCCTACCCCCCAGACGACCGCCGCGGTCGGCGTTCCCATGGCGCTTGCGCGCCGCAGCCACTCCATGATCGCCTGCGTTCCAAGCGCTTTATCGATCACGATGGCTGCCGGGCTCATGGCCCGCATCAGCTCGCTGGCCGCTTCGAGCGAGCACACCGCGCCTGCAAAACGCAGGCCGGGGGTCGCTTCCAGTAAACCCCGAACGCCTTCAATCGCAACGGGTTGGGTATCGCACATCAGTATGGTGGCCGGGGCCGCTGTGTCTCTCATCTTTTTAACCTCACTGAAGTTATCGGCAGAACCCGCCTGAAGTTCTAGTCCCCGGACGAAAGGAAATATCTCAGTCTTTTTGATGGCTCTCAGCCGGTTTATTTAAGGTTAATGGTGCCGCGGCACCCGGGCGCCCCGCATTTGCAGGGAACGTCCTCCACGTCCTTCGCGAAATGGTAGTCGACGGTCAGTTCCTCGCCCTTTTTGATGGCCCGGGTGCTCATATACAGGATGTGGCCGCGGCTGATCACGGTTTTGAGGTTGGGCTCGCAGGAGTGATTGATGTACTCGGCCCCGCTGCCTCCCACCGAGCCGTCGAGCGTCCAGTAGTTGTCCAGGGTAAAGAGATAAATTTTGTCGCCCTGCTCCTCGCTGCGGCGTTTGGTCTCTTTCCGGCTGATCCGTTCCCCCGTGTACTCGATCACCTTGCGGCGCGCGGGGATGCTTTCCCCCGCATAGATTCCCCACCGGTGAATCTTCGATGGCTTGATGGTGAGCTTGTAACTGGCGTACTTCGGATTGATCTCGGGGACAGCCGACATCTCCGAATTGTAGCGGTCCGCCCTTGCGTTTGAGAAGAGGAAAAGCCGGAAAAATCAGAAGTGCATGCCGCCGGTGCACATCAGCACTTCACCGGTGACAAAGTCGCTGAGCGGCGAGCAGAAGAACAGCACCGCGCCCGCCGCTTCCTCAGGCGTCCCGGCGCGGCCCAGCGGACTTGTCGAGATCACCTTGTCCAGCACCCCCGGCTGCACACCCACCCGGATCTCGTGGCCTTTCACGTCAATCTTCGACTCGCCGGTCAGCGGCTGAATGAGCCGCGTGCCGATCAGCCCGAAGCCGACCGCGTTCACGTTGACGTTATAGCGTCCCCATTCCTTCGCCATGGTCCGGGTCAGTCCGATCACCGCCGCCTTGCCCGACGAGTAGCCCGCCTGGCCGGCGCTGCCGTCGGTGGCCGAGATGGAGGTGATGTTGACGACCTTGCGCGCCACGCGCCTTCCCTCCGCCGTCTCCCTCTTTGCCGTGTCGCGGATAAACGGCGCGGCCGCCCGCAGAATCCGGAACGGCGCCACCACGTGGATATCGAGCATCGCCTGGAACTGCTCGTCGGTCATCTTCTGGATGATGTTGTCCCAGGTATAGCCGGCGTTATTGACGATGATGTCGAGCCCGCCCAGGCGTTCGATGGTCCCGTTCACGAGCTTCTCGGGGAACGCGGGATCGGTGAGATCGCCGGCCATAGCCGCCGAGCCGGCGATCGCGTGCCTTGCTTCTTCAAGCGGCCCGGCATCGAGATCGTTCAGCATCACCGTCGCGCCCGCCGCGGCCAGTTGTCGGGCGATGGCCCGCCCGATGCCGCGCCCCGAACCGGTCACCAGTGCCACTTTCGATACCAGCGAGAACATAACGTTCAACAGTTTACCCGCCGGTTGCAATTGGCATCCGGCCAGGCGTATTTTTTCCCTCAGGGGGTTTGATACATGAAGAGAACTGCAATTACGAGTGTGGCTCTTTGCCTCTTTTCGGGCGTCCTGTTCGCCGACACTTTCACCGGCGTCATCTCGGACGAAAAGTGCGGAGCCAAACATGCCGCTTTGAGCGCCGCGGATCAGGCGTGCATTCAGAAGTGTGTCGATACGGGCTCGGAAGCCGTGCTGGTTTCGGGCGACAAGATTTACAAGATCACCGTTCAGCAGGCGGTCAGGACATTCGCCGGAAAGAAAGTGTCGGTGCTCGGCACCCTGAAGGGCGACACCATCGACATGCAGTCGGTGATGAAAGTCCAGTAAGTCAGCGAAACTGAATCCGCAGCTTGCCGGAGGGCGTCGTGCAGCTCAGCACGAGGCTCTTCGGTTTCTGCTTCTCGAGAGGAAAAAAAAGCAACCCGGTCCGGGGCGCCGTCGCGGTCTGGTCCTGCAGCATTTTCTTTTTCACCAGTTCCACGTCGCCGCCCTTGCCGTCGTTCTCTTTTATCTCGACCTTCATGCTCTGGACCACCTGCGGCATCTCGGGATTCGACCGCGCACCGTACTTGCGCTCCACCACCATCGCGCCCGAACTCGCCACCTGACCGGCCAGCATGGGACCGCTGTGATCGCCCGTCGCTTCCGAGCGCAGAATGAAATCGTCGGGATGGATCTCGTACGGTTTGGCGCCTTTTGGCGAGATCTTCATCTCGAGCACCGTGTAAACGCCGCCGAAGTCCGAGCCGACGGCATCCTTCACCTGTTCCGGCGTCAGAATCGTGGCCTCGATCGAAACGGAATCGTCTTCACCGTGGCCCGCGGGCGGCTTCTTGTCGGCCGCGGCAACCAGACCGCAAAGCAACATCAGACCGAAAATGTACCGGGTCATGCCCGAATTATAACGGCTGCGAAGCCGATGCCGGCGCCGATGGCAATCCCCGCAATCACGTCGCTGAGGTAATGCAGGCCGAGCAGAATGCGCGACGCCCCCACGCTCAGCGCGCAGAAGATGAGGCCGATCAGAAGCGACGGATAGAACCAGCCGATGGGGACGGCAACCGCAAAGGCCGTGATCGTGTGACCGGAGGGAAAGGAGAACCGGTCGGGCGGGAGGAGACTTGCCCAGGCGTGCGCCTCGACCGTCAGAGGCCGCTCGCGTCCGGTGATTCGCTTCAGCACCAGAAAGGCCACGAATCCGGCCAGAACCGCGGCGCCGGCGGATTCAATCGCGGCGAACCGGTCCGCGCCGCCGAACAGCAGGATCACGAGGCCAATCGTGCCCCAGAGCCATCCATCGCCCGCGCGCGACGCAAAGACGACGGCCATCCGGACCCACATCGGCGCGTGCCACCGGTTGACCCGGCGCATCAGCCGAATATCCCCCGCGTTGATTATCCGGATCATCGGATCTTTTTCCATTGTAGTAGGGCTCCGTTGCGGCTCCGTTCGGGGGCCATGCAAGAATCGAGAGGAATGAAGACGCTGGAACTGGTGTTCTTTGATGCCGGCGGAGGGCATCGCAGCGCCGCCAACGCGCTGTGCGAAGTCGCGAAGAAAGAGAACAGGCCCTGGGAGATGCGCATGATGAATCTCCAGGAGCTTCTCGACGAAATGGACATTTTCCGCAAGGCGACCGGCATCCGCCTGCAGGATCTCTACAACCTGATGCTGCGCCGCGGCTGGACGCTCGGCTCGCCCGCGCTGATGAAGGGCATGCACGGCATCATCCGCGCGCTGCACAAAAAGCAGGTGCGGCTGCTGCGCAGTTACTGGAAAGATGACCAGCCGGACATGGTGGTCTCCCTGATCCCGAATTTCAACCGTGCGCTCTATCAGGCCGCCCACCGGGTGATGCCGTCGGTCCCGATGGTCACCATCCTCACCGACATGGCCGATTACCCGCCGCACTTCTGGATCGAGCGCCAGCCGCAGTATTTCATCTGCGGCACCGAGCGTGCGCGCGAGCAGGCGCTGCGCATGGGCCATTCGCCCGAACGCATCTTCCTCACTTCGGGCATGATTCTCAATCCGCGCTTCTACGAGACCCGGCAGGTCGACCGCAAGCAGGAACGCATTGCGCTCGGTCTCGACCCGGACCTGCCCACGGCTCTGATCATGTTCGGCGGCGAAGGCTCCCGCGCCATGTTCCCGATGGCGCAGCAGCTCGATGCGAGCGGCCTCGAACTGCAGATCATCGCCATCTGCGGCAAGAACCACAAGCTCGAAGCCGCCATGCGGGAGATGCCGCGGCGCATCAAAATGCACGTCGTCGGGTTCACGCGTGAAGTTCCCAGATTCATGCAGCTTTCCGATTTCTTCATCGGCAAGCCCGGACCGGGCAGCATCAGCGAAGCCGTCGCCATGGGGCTGCCCGTGATCATCGAGCGCAATCACTGGACTCTGCCGCAGGAACGCTACAACGCCGAGTGGGTGCGGGAGCAGGGCGTGGGAATCGCGGTGCGGCGTTTCAAACTCGAGATCGTTGAGGCCGTTCAGCAGATGCTCGATCGCGAGCAGCGCTTCGAGTTTCTGAAGAACGTGACCAGACAGAAGAACCGGGCCGTATTCGAGATTCCGCAGATTCTCGATCGGATTCTGTCTGCTTAAATGAGAAATTCACAATGCGCCGGGTAATTGCTCTTACCTTCCTTTCCGCCTGCCTCGCCTGGGGCCAGGGCAGTTATGAAATTCAGGTGTATGGCTCCGACCTCGTCGCGCCCGGCGACACCATGGTCGAACTGCACAGCAACTTCACGTTCGAAGGCCAGAAGAACGTGATCGATGGCCAGTACCCGACCGAGCATCAGCTTCACGAGACTCTCGAAATCACGCACGGCTTCAATGAATGGTTCGAACTCGGCTGGTACGTCTTCACCAGCGCCGATTCGCAGCACGGCTGGCAGTGGGTGGGCGATCACCTGCGTCCGCGCGTGCGCATTCCGGAATCGTGGAAGTGGCCTGTGGGGGTCAGCCTTTCGACCGAAATCGGGTATCAGCGCGCGGTATATTCACCCGACACCTGGACTCTCGAAATCCGGCCCATCGTGGACAAGACCATCCAGAAGTGGTACCTGTGCTTCAACCCGAGCGTCGACCGTTCTTTCCACGGGCCGTCGGTTTCGCAGGGCCTTGTCTTTTCGCCCAACGTGAAGGTCGGTTATGACGTGACGAAGGTGATCAACGCGGGATTCGAATACTACGGCTCACTCGGACCGATTACGAATTTCGACGCGTTGCGGAACCAGCAACAGCAGATCTTCGCGGTGACGGATCTGAACTTCAGCGAGAACTGGGAGTTCAACTTCGGGATTGGCACGGGCTTGACGGGCGCCACGGATCACATCCTGGTGAAGATGATTCTTGGCCGGCGCTTCAAAGCGCACAAATAGTAACGCTGAAATCGTCAAAAAAATCGGGCATTTTCCTGATAAGCTTTCAGGATCATGACGGAGGCCGCCCCGGCTTTTGCCATCCGCCCGCGGGTACGCGCTGCGGTTGTCGCGCTGGCGCTCGTTCTGTTTTCAGCGGCGACGGCAATCGAATCCCGGCAAGCCGCGTGGCAGGATCCGGAGCAGAGTCCGAAAGGTTTTCAATGGTTTCTGTCGCCACGCAGACCACCCGCCGGCCTTACCGTAATCCAGGCTCATCTCCGCACGATTTTTTCCCTTCCCGATGACAGGCACGTCTGGGCCGCCGGCGACCTCGGCACCGTTGTGCACAGTGGCGATGGCGGAAAGACCTGGACGAAGCTGCAAGCGCCGGTATCCCGGACCGTCGGGAGCGGGCCAAAGCAGCCGAATTCTCCGCCGAAGCCGCCGGGGGCCGCATCCTCAGCCCTGCCCAACATTTCAAGCGCAGGGACAGGATCAGGCTCGGCAACGGCCTCGGGAGCCGCCGGTTCGGGACTCTCCAGCGCTTCGCGGGGGGCCTCAGGGGCTCCGTACCTTTCCATCACACCTAACCGTCTCATCGCCGGCGGCATATATCGGCTTCAGTTGAAGGCCACCAACTTTGAAATCGATTTCACGCTGCCCGTCGTCGCAGGCAGCCCAAGCCTGACCCTGGGTGAAGCCGAACGGGTCAACAACACGGAACTGATCCTGCCGGCTACCGTGAAGGCTGACGCCGTGCCTGGCATGTACCCGATCTCCGTCGCCAGGGTTCCCCTTCCCGGGCCGAAGGCCAGCGGGCCCATAGAAGCTGTCGCTGGTCTGGTCGAGGTGACCCGTGGCACCTCGACTCCAGCCGCCAATGCTCCTCCGAAAGCCATGCTGTTCTGGCGATTGCCGGTCGTCCACGCCGCCGGGATTGAAGCCGCCGCAGGCCAGCCGGCGGCGTCGACCATCGTTGCCATCCGCTTCGAGAACGAAAGGCACGGCGCTGCGCTCTCTCCTGACGGCGAAGAATTTGAAACGCGTGATAACAGAACCTGGATCGGACGACTCGGCCAGCGGACCGGGATAGCCAATGGCTGCCTCTTCGCGGACCTGAATAGTGTCAGAGACGGCCGCAGCCCCTTCATGCCCATGCAATGCGCGGATAACGGCACTTACTTCGACGTGCAGAATGATGTGATCGACCGGGTCATCTTCACATCTTCGGGCGCTCCGGTCGCGGATGCAGCCGCAGTCCCCTTGAAAGGGGCTTCTTACTCGGCTCTGTTCATGTGGGATCTGGAGAACGGCTTCGTCACAACCAGCGCCGGTCAGTTGTTTCAAAGAGTTGGTGCCCGCTGGACTGAAAAGCCGCACTTGCCGACGCGCATCAACAGCCTCTTTTTCCAGAGCGATCGCCTCCACGGCTGGGCAGCGGGGCGCCTCGGCTCGATCCTCTCCACAGACGACGGCGGCGAGCACTGGAAAGCGAGAACCGCAATTGATGCCAAACCCGTCCCGCCCGGTTACACCGCCGGTCCCGCCCCGTGGTACCTCACCACGCTGCTGATCTCCGCACTCCTGCTCGGTATCGTTCTCGTTCCGGAGAAACAGACCGAGGTTCCGCCGGCGATCGAGGTCATCGCCGCATCCGATCGCCCGCTCGAGGACGAATCGGATCCCGATCCTCTTTCTTTCCGGCCCGTCGCCCGCAGTCTGGCCTATTTCATTCGCAACCGCCGTACCACGCCGCCGCTCAACTTCGCCATCACGGGCCCCTGGGGCACGGGCAAAACTTCACTCATGCGCCTTCTGCGCACCGAACTGAAGAAACATGGTTTTCAGCCGGTCTGGTTCAACGCCTGGCATCATCAGAAGGAGAAATACCTGCTGCCGTCGCTCCTCGAAACGATCCGCCAGGAAGCTGTGCCCAGATTGTGGGATCGCGGCGGCATCGCATTCCGCATGCGCCTGCTGCTTTCCCGGTCGCAGTGGTGGTTCGCGATTCTGGCCCTGGCCTTCATCGGCTCGTTCGCGGTCAGCGCCGCGCTTGCGTATCAGCCGGCCGCCGCTTCCGCCGCCAGTCCGGCGGGCAGCTTCAGCGACTTCCTCAAGCACTTCGGACCGCACGGAACAGCCGTCGTCACCGGTGTCACACTCATCGCCACGCTGCGCAAATGGCTTTCGGCGTTCGGCGTCGAGCCCGCGGCCCTGCTGACAAGCTCCGGCGCCGGTGCGCGCGCTTCGGATCTGGAAAAGCAGACCAGCTTCCGTTACCGCTTCGCCAAAGAGTTTTCGCAGGTCACCAAAGCTCTGGGCCCGCGCCAGATGGTCATTTTCATCGACGACCTCGATCGCTGCCTGCCGCAGAACACGCTCGATGTCCTCGAGGCCGTCAACTTCCTCAGTTCCTCCGGCCAGTGTTTCGTCGTGATGGGGATGGCCAAAGAACTTGTGGAAGAATACGTGGCGCGCAGCCTCGACACTGTCGCGAGGGCCCTCGGCGCCTCCCGCGGAAACACCAGTGCGGAAACACCGCAGTCGCTCGCCCGCGAATATCTGCAGAAGCTCATCAACATCGAAGTGCCGGTTCCGGCCACCGACGTGAAGCAGATGAGGGATCTCATCGCGTCCATGCCGGATGCCGCCAGACGTCACGATCTTTCCACTGCCGCGCGAGCACTGAGCACGGCACGGGCTGCAGCGCTCATCGTGGTCCCGTTGCTGGCCGCGGTCTTTCTCGGCTGGAGCGGCTTCGATACCGGCAAGGCCGTTATGTCCTCGCTACAGAAGATTTCGTCTTCTGCCGGAGGAACCACATCCGGCCCCGGCGGCCCGTTCGATACAGGCATGGTCACGCCCGCGCCCGCGCCCTCGGCGCCAGCCAGTCCACTGGTTGGCCCGGCGGATGAAGGTCCGGAGACCGGCGCTGTCGGCCGCCCGCCCACGCCACCGGCGTGGCCACTCGGCTGGCCCGCGCTCCTCATCCTTCCACTCATGATCTGGGCGCTCTACCGCGTTGCCACCTGGCGGCCGGATCTTGAGCCCGACGACTCCAGCGAGTTCACCTCCGCCATGGATGCGGTACTGCCGCTCATTCTCTCGCGAACGCCCACGCCCCGCTCCGTCAAGCGTTTCGTCAATCGCGTCCGCTACATTGCCATGAGGATCCGCCAGCGCCAGAGCGATGACCGTCCCCTGTGGAGGCGCCTCTTGTCGCCAACGCCGCCCGAAACACAAAAACCGCCGTCCATCCCGGATGGCATTCTCGTCGCCCTTGCGGCACTTGACTACTGGAAGCCGTCGAGCCTCGATACCGACGCCGACCTGACGCAGGCCGTGAGCGAGTGGGCGGAACTCGCGAGCTTCGATCCGGCGGCGATGAGCCAATGCCGGACGAATTACCTGCGCTACGCCTCCGGCGTGAACGTCAACTGATCCGGCGCGCTCCGCTCTCCCGATATACTGTTTTATTCCAATGCCAATCATGGATGTCAACGAGATTCGGCAGATTCTGCCGCATCGCTACCCGTTCCTGCTTGTCGACCGCATCCTCGAAATGGATGCCGAGCGCATCGTCGGCATCAAGAATGTCACGGTCAACGAACCCTTTTTCACGGGCCATTTCCCCGATTTTCCGGTCATGCCCGGCGTGCTCATCGTCGAGGCAATGGCCCAGACGGCCGGCGTTCTCGTGCTCAGGAACATTCCGGACCGCGACAGCAAGCTGGTTCTGCTCGTCTCGGTGGATGCCGCGAAATTCCGCAGGCCGGTTGTCCCCGGCGATCAGCTTCGCATCGAAATGCGGGTGCTTCGGCTCAAGGGCACCGTGGCCAAAATGGCCGGGCGCGCCACCGTCGATGGAGCGCTCGTCGCCGAAGCGGAAGTGATGTGCAAGATTCAGGACAAGCCGGGCGAAGCTCCGGCCGATAACGCCTGATGCCGGTTCACCCGACTGCCATCATCGATCCCGCGGCTGCAATCGACCCCACTGCCGACATCGGCCCTTACTGCGTCATCGGCCCGGAAGTCGAGATCGGCGCGCGCACGCGCCTGATGGCCGGCATTTACATGGAAGGGCCGCTCTCGATCGGCGAAGACAATCTCTTCTTTCCCCACGCCACCATCGGCGTGGCGTCCCAGGACAAGAAGTACAAAGGCGAGCGGGCGTATACCCACATCGGCAACCGCAATACGATCCGCGAATGCGTCACCATCCATCGCGGCACCGAGGGCGGCGGCCTGCACACGCGCATCGGCGACGACAATCTGATCATGGCCTACAGCCACATCGCGCACGATGTCATCGTCGGCAACCACTGCATCCTCGGCAACCAGTTCACCACCGCCGGGCACGTGATCATCGAGGACCACGCGACCATCAGCGCCGGCAGCGCCATCCATCAGTTCTGCCGCATCGGACGGCACGCCTTCATCGGCGGCTACAGCGTGGTGACGCAGGATGTGATGCCGTTTTCGAGCGTCGTGAGCGAACGCGAAATCCGCGTCTTCGGGGCGAACCGCGTGGGTCTCGAACGCCGCGGCTTCACGCGCGATTCGATCGAAAGCCTGCAGACGGCATTCCGGCTGCTCACACGCGCCGGTCTCAATACCAGCCAGGCGGTGGAACGAATCCGCGCCGAAGTGCCGCCCTGCGCCGAACTCGACGAACTGCTTGCCTTCATCGCCGCTTCCGAACGCGGCGTCATCAAGGGATGAAGTACGGGATCATCGCCGGTAACGGCCGCTTCCCGGTCATCGCGCTCGAAACCGCGAGGCAGCAGGGGGATGACGCCGTCGCCATCGCGATCAGAGAGGAAGCTTCCCCTGAAGTCGAACGCGCCGCCGCGCGCTGCTACTGGGTCTCGCTCGGCGAGCTGAGCCGGCTCATCGAGATCTGCAAATCCGAAGGCATCACCGAGATCATGATGGCCGGCCAGGTGAAGCACGCCAAGATCTTTTCTTCGATCCGGCCCGACTGGCGTCTGGTGAAACTGCTCGCGGCCCTCGGCGAGAAGAACACCGATTCGCTCATCGGAGGCGTCGCGAAAGTTCTCGCCGATGAAGGGATTCATCTGGTCGATTCCACGACCCTCCTGAAGCCGCTGCTCGCGCCCGCAGGCCGCATTTCCGGCCGCAAACCCGATTCCGGCGAACAGAAAGACATCGACTACGGCCGCCGCATCGCCCACGCTCTCGCGAGCATCGACGTCGGCCAGAGTGTCGCGATCTGCGAACGCGCCTGCGTGGCGCTCGAAGCCATGGAAGGAACCGACGCCATGCTGCGCCGCGCCGCCAGCCTCGTCGAAGGCAAGCGAATGACGCTGGTGAAGGCCTCCTCGCGCCGCCGGCACCTGCTCTTCGATGTTCCGGTCATCGGCCCGCAAACCATCGAGACCATGATCGAAACCAGGACCACCGCGCTGGCGGTCGACGCGGGCCGCACGCTGCTGCTCGACCGTGACGAGCTTCTGGCGAAAGCCAACGCCGCCAGGATCGCCATCGTCGGAATGGAGCCTCAGGGTCAATGAAAAGAAT
>DASPQQ010000210.1:0-14445 GCA_035624885.1 Bryobacteraceae bacterium
TGTGCAGCCGCTTCCGCCGCCGCGCCGTTTACCAGATCGTGCGCGGTCTGGGGGCAAACGTCATCGCGTTCGGTCATACAGCCGACGATTTCTGCGAATCGCTCTTCCGCAACATTCTCTATACCGGCCGCCTCAGTTCGCTGCCTCCCATCACGTACTCGCGCCAGAAGGATTTTCGCCTGATCCGGCCATTGGTCTATGTGACGGAAGAAGTCACGCGAAGCTACGTGGAGAGCAAGGGCATCCCGGTGGTTCCCTGCGGCTGTTCGCTGCGCACCGGCACAGTGCGGCGCAGCATCCGCGAAACCATCGCGGAGTGGGAGGCGGAGCACCCGCATCTGCGCGAGAACATCCTCTCCGCCATGGGCAACATCAAGCATGGCCGTCTGCTCGATGCCCGCTATCTGAATCCGGAGGAAGATGAGGAGCAGCCCGAACTTCTCCCCATCCTGCAGGACGCGTAAGACGTAGCCCTGATGGCTGTACTGCTGACCTGCGACGCGATCGCCAAATCGTTCGGCTCGCGCACCGTCTTCTCCGATATCTCGCTCAGCCTGCATGATGGCGAACGGCTCGGGATCATCGGGCCCAACGGCGCGGGCAAATCTACTTTTCTGCAGATCCTCGGCGGGGCGATGGCCGCGGATGAAGGCACCGTCTCCATCCGCAAGGGCGTGCGCAGCGCCACGGTGGTGCAGGACCCGCGCTTCGATCCCACCCGGACCGTTCGCGAAGTGATCACGGCCGCGGCCCGCGAGACGGACGACCGCGATGTCGAGGTGGCGAAGATCATCAGCCGTGTCGGCTTCGAAGATCCGTCCGCGAGGGCCGGAACGCTTTCCGGAGGCTGGCGCAAGCGCCTCGCCATCGCCGCGGCTCTCGCGGCACAGCCGGACCTGCTCCTGCTCGACGAGCCGACCAACCATCTCGACGTCGAGGGTATTCTCTGGCTCGAAAAGCTCCTCGTCTCGGCCAGCTTCGCTTCCATCTTCGTCACCCACGACCGCTACTTTCTCGAAAACACCGCCACGCGCGTCGCGGAGATCAACCGCGCCTATCCGCAAGGCCTTTTCGCCGTTCCCGGCAACTACAGCAAGTTCCTTGAAAAGCGCTCCGAATTTCTGCGCGCGCAGGCGAGAGAACAGCAGGCGCTCGAGAACCTGGTGGAACGCGAAATCGAATGGCTGCGCCGCGGCGCAAAGGCCCGCACCACCAAATCGAAGGCCCGCATTCAGGACGCGATGGAACTCCAGGCGCAACTTGCGGAAGTCACGGCGCGCAACGTGACCGGCACGGCTTCCATCGAATTCACCGCCACCGGCCGCATGACGAAACGGCTGATCGCGGTCGAAGGCCTCGCCAAAAGCCTCGGTGGAAAACAGCTTTTCCGCAACCTCGGTTTCACGCTTGCGCCCGGAACGAAACTCGGCGTGCTCGGCGCGAACGGCACCGGCAAATCCACGCTGCTGCGCATCCTCGCCGGAGAAGTGCAGCCGGATGCCGGTGAGGTCCGCCGCGCCGAAGGTCTCCGCGTGGCGTGGTTCGATCAGAATCGCGAGCAGCTCGATCTCGATCAGCCCCTGCGCCGCGCTCTCGCGCCCGAAGGCGACACCGTCACCTTCCGCGAGCGCCCGCTGCACGTCGCGGGATGGGCTGCGCGTTTCCTCCTCCGCCAGGAGCAGCTCGATCTCCCTGTCCGGCAGCTTTCGGGCGGCGAGCGCGCCCGCGTTCACATCGCGCGCCTCATGCTCCAGCCCGCCGACGTCCTCCTGCTCGACGAACCCACCAACGATCTCGACATCCCCACGCTCGACATCCTCGAAAACAATCTGGCGGAATTTCCCGGCGCCATCGTTCTCGTCACGCACGATCGCTTCATGCTGGATCGCCTTTCGACCACGCTCCTCGCGCTCGACGGCGAAGGCGGCGTCGATTTCTACGCCGAGCTCGCCCAGTGGGAACAGGCCAGCGCCGCGAGGAAACCGTCCGCAAAACCGGCCGCGGCTCCCAGGGAAACGCGCGAAGCGCCTGCACCAAAGAAGAAGCTTTCCTACCTCGAAGCCCGCGAATACGAGCAGATCGAAGAACGGGTCATGGCGGCCGAAGAACTGCTCGAAACGAAACGGCGGGAACTGCAGTCGCCCGCGGTCGTTTCCAACCCGGCGCGTCTCATTCAGACTTCCGCCGAAATCGAAGCCGCCCAGGCCGAAGTCGACAGACTCTACGCCCGCTGGGCGGAGCTCGAAGCGCGGCGGACATAATGGGGGATGGATATTTTTGCGCCAACCGCACGGACCCGGGTGCGGCGTCTTCCGAAGCGGGGGCTCTACGATCGGGCCGGGGTTTTCAGAATTCTGGACGAGGCCATGATCTGCCACGCCGGCTTCAACGATGAGAGCGGCCGTCCAGTGGTCATCCCCACCGGCTACGGGCGCTCCGGCGATCGCCTCTATATCCACGGCTCTTCCGCGAGCCGCATGCTGCGGGGCCTCTCACGCGGCATCCCTGTCTGCGTGACTGTGACCATCCTCGACGGAATGGTGCTGGCGCGGTCCGCATTTCACCATTCGATGAACTATCGCTCCGTGGTCGTCTTCGGCGAGGCCATGCCCGTCGAGGACGCGGAGGCGAAAACCGAAGCGCTGCGCGTCATCTCCGATCATCTCGTCCCCGGGCGCTGGAACGAAGTGCGCCCGCCGACCGCGCAGGAACTCAAGGCCACTATCGTGCTGGCGCTCGATCTCACCGAAGTTTCCGCCAAAGTGCGCACCGGCGGTCCCATCGATGATGAAGAAGACATGCCACTCCCGGTCTGGGCCGGTGTGATCCCTCTTGCAATCACTCCCGGCAAGCTCATTCCGGACCCCAACACCCGCGTTGCTGTTGACCCGCCCGCCTATGCCGTGAATTACCAGAGGACTCATGCTCCAGAAAGCCAAAGCTGAACTGCTGCGCAAGCTCCACGGAGGCCCCGAGGTGCTCGTGCTTCCAAACGCGTGGGACGCTATCAGCGCCCGCATCGTGGAAGATGCGGGATTTCCCGCCGTCGCCACGACCAGCGCCGGCCTCGCCGCCGTTCTCGGCTATCCCGACGGCCAGCGCATCCCGCAGCCGGAAATGCTCTTCCTCGTGCGCAAGATGGCGAAGGCTGTCGAGATTCCGGTTACCGCCGACGTCGAAGCCGGCTATGCCGACGCGGTGCAGACCGCGCTCGATCTCATCGCCTGCGGGGCGGTCGGCATGAACCTCGAAGACATGGTGGGAGGCCAGTTGATTCCGCTCGAGGCGCAGGTGGAAACGATTCGCGCCATCCGCACTGTTGCGACGGCCGAGGGTGTCCCGATGGTGATCAACGCAAGGACAGATATCTTCCTCGCAGAGCATGGAGACGCCGGCACGCGCTTCGATCGCGCCGTCGAGCGGCTGAATGCATTCCGCGCCGCCGGCGCCGATTGCCTGTTCGCACCCGGGGTGACGGATGCCGGGACCATTGGCCGGCTGGCAAAGGCAGTCACCGGTCCTCTCAATATCCTCGCCAGCGCCGGTTCGCCTTCCATCGCCGAAATGAAAGCTCTGGGCGTTCGCCGTGTCAGCCTGGGCTCGGGGCCGTCGCGCGTCGCGGCGGGCGCGCTGCGGCGCTTCCTTTACACCCTTCGCGATGCCGGCACATTCAGCGCATTGTCGACAGAAGCGATTCCCTACCAGGAAATTCAGCAGCTTCTTTCGCGATGAAGCTCTCGGACTTCGATTACAGCCTTCCCGAAGAACTGATCGCGCAGGAACCGCCTGCGGAGCGCGATGCCGCCCGCATGCTGGTGCTCGATCGCGCCGCACAGCGCTTCGAGGATCATGTCTTCCGCGAACTCCCGCGCTTTCTCCACGAGGGCGATTGCCTCGTGCTGAACGATTCGCGCGTGCTCCCGTCGCGTCTTTATGGCACGCGCATGAAGGGAGGCGCGGCAGTGGAGATGCTCCTGCTCGAACCCGCGTCTTCCGATGCCCTCGAATGGCGCGCCCTGGTTCGCCCCGGAAAGAAGCTGCGCACCGGCGACCGCGTGCGTTTCGCCGAAGATCTCTCGGCGGAAATCCTCGCGCACGGCGATCGCGGCGAACGCGTTGTCCGCTTCCACGAAACCAGCGACGTCTACGCGGCCATCGAACGCCTCGGCCACATTCCGCTGCCGCCCTATATCCGCCGCGAAGACCGCAGGGAAGATCGCGAACGCTACCAGACCGTCTTCGCGCGCGAGCGAGGCTCGGTGGCCGCGCCCACCGCCGGGCTGCACTTCACCAACGCCACGCTCGATGCCTGCCGCGAAGCCGGAGCCGGGATCGCCCGCGTCACGCTCCATGTCGGTCTCGGCACGTTCCAGCCCATCGAGCGCGAGGACTTCGAAAACCACCAGCTTCACTACGAGCGCTATTCGATCGCGGATGACGCATGGGAGCAGATTCGCGACGCGAAGCGCGTCGTGGCGGTCGGCACCACGAGCGTCCGCACCATTGAATCCGCCGCGGCCACCGGCCAGCAATCCGGCCTGACCAGCCTCTTCATCCAGCCCGGCTACCCGTTCCGCCGCGTGGACGCGATGCTGACGAACTTTCATCTGCCGCGCACGAGCCTTCTTCTGCTCGTCTGCGCTTTCGCGGGAAAAGACTTCACGCTCGCCGCGTACCGGCACGCCGTCGAGCAGCGTTACCGCTTCTTCTCCTACGGCGACTGCATGCTCGTTCTATAGCACCAGCCGCTCGTCGCCCTCGCGGCGCGTCACGTGCGTGCGATCGAGATATTCGAGCAGCGGAATCGCGTACTTGCGCGAGACACCGGTCCAGTCCTTGAAATCGGTGACGCCGAACCGTTGCCCTCGCCGGGCACCGAGTTCCGCGCGCAGCCGCACGAGCGCGGGAGAATGCAGCACCAGTTCATCCGAAACGCGCGTCAGCCGGCCTTCGCGCAGCAGAATCTGCAGGAGCGACCGCGCGCGCGCCGGTTCGACGCCGGACGCTTTCATCACATCCGCCACGGCCGGCGCCGCGAGGCCGGCCTTCTCGAACGCGGATTCCATCGCCACCCGAGCCTGCTCCTCATCCTGCTGGAGCACCACGCGATGGCTCTTCAGCCGCACCACCTCGCCATCCTGCACCATTTCCGCCGCGCCGGCTAGCGCGTGCTCGAAGACCTCCACCGGCGCCGCCGCCATCACGCGTGATTTCAGATCCTGCTTGGGAATCCCGGGCAGCAGCCTGTGGTCTCTGTGAAACGCGCGGCAGGCCGCCGTCAGCTGCTGCCGCAGTTCCCCAATGCGCGCGCCCGCAATCAGATGCTTTCCGGCCGATTCGATCCCTGCCATCGCCGGAATGCTCTTCAGCCCTGTCCACGCGATCAGCCGGTCCTGCTCGAGGCCCCACAGCTCGTCGCGAATCAGCGTCTCCGGACTGAACGCGCTGAGCCGCGCATCCGCATCCTCGCCCTTCGTGTAGCGGCGCCCGCTGATATCGGTCACGAGGCCGCCGCCGATCGTAATCACGGGCGAGAACATCCGGATGATGAACCGGTCGCCGGGCAGGATCAGAGCGGGTTCCTGCAGGACGATGCGCGTCCACGCCCGGCTCCCGGGCTCGAGCGCGGCCCGATGGTCGAGAAACCGCACCTCCGCTTCAATCTCCGCAGTGCCTGCGTGGAAGTGCACCGGCGCATGATTCTTCAGCGGCTTTGCGGAATGGAGCAGATCGAGCCGGCAATCGAGAACGGTCACCGTCTGAAACCGCCCCGGCTCGGAAAGAACCATCCCGCGATGCAGTTCCGCCGGTTCGATATCGGCAAGGTTCACCGCTGTCCGCTCACCGGCGCGAGCGCGCTCGGTCGTTTCGCCATAAACCTGCAATCCCCGCGCACGCAGCCGCCGGCCGGAAGGAAACAGCTCGACTTCCTGTTCCTTTTTCAGCGTTCCCGAGATCGTCGTGCCGGTCACCACTGTCCCGAATCCCTTCATCGAGAACGCCCGATCGATCGGCATCCGGAACCATCCCGAAGCCGCTTTCTCGCGCACCGCGCGCGCCGCTGCCTCGAGTTCCCTGCGCAGTTCCGGAATTCCCGCGCCCGTCAGCGAACTCACCGCCACGCGCGGCGCTTTCTCAAGAAAGGAACCGGCCACGAACTCATCCACTTCCAGGCGGACGAGCTCCAGAATCTCGGGATCCACCAGATCCGCTTTCGTGAGCACGATGATTCCCGATTGCACACCCAGCAGCCGGCAGATCTCAAAATGCTCGCGGGTCTGCGGCTTGATCGATTCCGCCGCCGAGATCACAAACAGCACCAGATCGATCCCCGCCGCGCCGGCCAGCATGTTGCGCACAAACCGCTCATGGCCGGGAACGTCGATGAACCCGATGCGGATATCCTTCGCGAGCTGCAGATGAGCGAAGCCGAGATCGATGGTGATGCCGCGCCGCTTCTCTTCGGCGAGACGGTCCGCGTCGGTTCCGGTCAGCGCCTTCACCAGCGCCGTCTTGCCATGGTCAATATGGCCAGCGGTACCGGCGATAATGTTTCTCATACACCGATTCCATGGTAATCGTAACGGGCTCTAAATGAACGTCATCCTGGGTTCTTTGCTGGTCACTCCGCTGCTCGTACTCCTTGCGGGTTCGATTATTTATTGCGTCCTCGCCGTCATCGGCGCGGCGCGATACCGCGCGAGCGGCGCGCCTCGCCTCGCGACGCTTCCGCCGCTGTCCCTGCTGCGCCCGCTCTCCGGCGCGGCCGACAACACCGAAGCCGGTCTGCGCAGCGTCTTCGAACAGGACTACCCGGATTTCGAAGTGCTGCTTTCCGTCCACGAACTTTCCGATCCCGCCGTCCCGATTGCGCGCAGGCTGATGAACGAATATCCGCACATTCCCTCGCGCCTCATCGTGGCCGGCGCATCCCCGTTCCCGAACGCCAAGGTGTGGAGTCTGCGCGCCCTGCTTTCCGAGGCGCGCCACGAGACTCTTGTCATGTCGGACAGCGACATTCGTCTCGCGCGCCGCAGCTTTCGCAGGATCGTTTCGGAGCTGGAACAGCCCGGCGTCGGCCTCGTCACCTGCCCTTACCGGGCAGCCTCCGGCCCGCGTTTCTGGGCGCGTCTCGAGGCGCTCGGGCTCAACACGGGATTTCTCGCCGGGGTGCTCACCGCGCGTCTCATGACCGGGATGGACTTCGCCATCGGCTGCACGGTGGCCACGCGCAAGTCCGACCTCGCCCGCATTGGCGGCCTCAAGCGCCTGCAGAGCTATCTCGCGGAAGACTTTGCCATGGGCAGCCTCATGCGCAAGGCCGGCTGCCGGGTGATTCTCTCGCGCTGCATCATCGAGCACTACATTGGCAACGAGGGCCTGCTGGCCAGCTGGCGGCATCGCGTTCGCTGGGCGCGCAGCAGCCGGCGCTCACGGCCGCTGGGCTATCTCGGCGAACTGTTTACCCATACGACGGCGATCGCCCTCGCCCTCTGGCTGGTCGCGCCCGCAGCCTGGGGACTTTGCCTCATCGGGCTCGTCTTCCGCTGGGGCACGGAATGGACCGCCGGCATCTGGGTTCTGGACGATCCGCTGGTTGAGAAATACTGGTGGCTGTCGCCCTTCGAAGGAGTCGCGAGCTTCGCCGTCTGGGTCGCAGGTTTCTTCGGCAATACCATCGACTGGCGCGGACGCCGCCTCGTGGTCGCCAAAGACGGCAGCTTCAAGGGCGCGGATGGGGACGCGGCTTCAGCCGCGTAGGCATCTCTAACCCAGCTTCTTCAGTTCGTCGACGAGGGCCGGCACCACTTCGAACAGATCGCCGACGATTCCGTAATCGGCGACTTCGAAGATCGGAGCTTCCGGATCCTTGTTGATCGCCACGATCGTCTTCGATCCTTTCATGCCGACGAGGTGCTGGATCGCGCCGGAAATTCCGACCGCCAGATACATCTTCGGCGCCACCGTCTGACCCGAGCTGCCCACCTGCCGCTCCATCGGCAGCCAGCCGTTATCGCAGATGGGACGCGAGGCGGCGAGTTCGCCATGGAACGCATCGGCCAGCGCCTGCACGATCGGAATGTTGTCCGCTTCCCTGATGCCGCGGCCGACCGAAACGATGATCTCCGCCACCGTCAGATCCACCGCGCGCTGCGATTCGCGGTAGAGTTCGAGCGGCTTCGTGCGAATCTGCGCCGCATCGATCGCGGGCGTCACGGCTTCGACCTCCGCGCTGCCGGCTTCGAGCGAATCCGCCCGGAAAGCGCCGGCCTGAATGGAAGCGAAATATGGCGGCTCGCCTTCGAACCGCACATCCGCGTTGATCTTGCCCTGGAACAACTGACGCACCAGCACCAGCGCGTTGCCGTCGATCCTGTGCCCCACCACGTCGCTGATCAGCACGCGGCCGAGCGCCGTGGCCAGCTTCGGAGCGAAATCGCGCACCTGATAGGTGTGCGGGAAGAAGACGAACTTCGGCTGATGCGCCGCGATCAGCTGCTTCAGCGCGAGCGTGTAGCCATCCGGCGTGTATTCCTTCAGCAGATCGTGTGAGATCGCGTAGACCTTCGCCAGCTTGTAGCCCGCGAGAGCTTCAGCCGCGCCGCCGATAATGGCCGCATATACCGGCTCGCCCAGCGCCGCGCCGATCTGCTGGGCGGCCGCCAGGGCTTCGAGCGCCATCTTGTGCAGCCTGCCTTCGCGCTGCTCGAGAACCGCCAGAACGCCGCTCATATCACCCTCGCCTCAAAGCGCAGCTTTTCGATCAGCTTCGCCGCCGATTCCTTCGCCGGACCATCGAAGATCTGCGACTTCTTCGTCTTGCCGGGAATGTAGATCTTTTCGAGCCGGATCGTCGCGGCAGCGCCGGCATCCAGATCCGCCGCGCGAAGCTGCTTCACTTCCTTCGTCTTCGCCTTCTTGATCCCCATCAGGGTCGCGTAGCGCAGCTTGGTCGCGCCCGACTGGATGGTCAGCAGGGCCGGCAGCGGCACGTCGATGTTCTGGAACCAGCCGTCTTCGAGTTCGCGCTTCACGCGAATTCCCGCGCCTTCGGTTTCGATATTCATCACCAGCGTGACATGCGGCAGCCCGAGCACTTCCGCCAGAATCACACCGGTCTGCCCGTAGCCAAGATCATCCGACTGCAGTCCCGTCAGCAGCAGATCGGGCTTCTCGGATTCGAGCGCCTTCGCCATGATGCGCGCCAGCGCCAGCGGATCGGAAGAGGAATAATCGCCGGTTTCGATGTGAATGGCCCGATCGGCGCCCTTTGCCAGCGCCTCGCGAATCGTCTGCGACGCGCCCGCGGGCCCTGCGCAGATCACGATTACTTCCCCGCCGGTCTTCTCCCGCAGCTGCAGACCCGATTCGAGCGCATAGGCATCCGGCTCGTTGATTTCGTAAGTCAGGTCCGCATCTTCAATCCACTTGCCGGAAGAGCTGATCTTCAGCTGACTGTCGCGCGAGGGTACCTGCTTGATGGCGACAACGATCTTCATGTCTGAATTCCTATTCCGTGAAACGTTTGAAAATGAGCGCGCCGTTCGTCCCGCCGAATCCGAACGAATTGGTGAGCGCGTAGTCGATCTTCATGGGGCGCGCCTGGTTCGGGATGTAATCGAGATCGCAGTCCGGATCGGGCGTCTCGTAGTTCACGGTGGGAGGCGCAATCTGATCGCGGATGGCGCAAACCACCACGCCTGCCTCGAGGCCGCCGGCTCCGCCCAGCAGATGCCCGGTCATCGACTTCGTCGAGCTGACCGCCAGCTTCTTCGCGTGATCCCCGAACGCGCGCTTCATCGCCACGGTCTCGGCGCGATCGCCCAGCGGCGTCGAGGTGCCGTGCGCGTTGATGTAATCCACCGCTTCCGGCCCGATCTTCGCGTCCCGCATGGCATTGCGCATCACGCGGAAGGCGCCTTCGCCATCTTCGGGCGGCGCCGTGAAGTGATAAGCGTCCGCGCTCATGCCGTAGCCGACGATTTCAGCCAGGATCCTTGCCCCGCGCTTCTTCGCGAATTCCAGTTCTTCCAGCACCAGCACGCCCGCGCCTTCGCCGATCACAAAGCCGTCGCGATCCCTGTCGAACGGCCGGGAGGCGTGCAGCGGATCGTCATTGCGCTGCGAAAGCGCGCGCGCCGCGGCAAAACCGGCCACCGCGAGAGGCGTAATGGCGCCCTCGGCGCCGCCGCAGATCATCACATCCGCATCGTCATGCTGGATGATCCGGAACGAATCGCCGATCGAATGCGCGCTCGTGGTGCACGCCGTCGCCGTGGCGGAATTCGGCCCCTTGGCGCCGATCCGGATCGACAGGTACCCGGACGCCATGTTCACGATCGTCGCCGGAATGAAGAACGGAGAAACGCGCCGCGGGCCGTGCTGCAGCAGTTCCTTGTGCTCGCGCTCGATGACTTCGAATCCGCCGATGCCGCTGCCGATGTAAACGCCCACGCGTTCGGCGGTCTCTGCGGTCACCTCGAACCCGGCCATCGCCATCGCGTCCACCGCCGCGGCAATGCCGAACTGGATGAACCGCCCCATCTTCTTGAGGTCTTTCTTTTCGATGAAACGGGTGGGATCGAAGTTCTTGATCTCGCCGGCGATGCGCGAATTGAACCCCGTGGTGTCGAACGATTCGATGTGTGAAATGCCGCTGCGGCCTTCGAGCAGCGCCTTCCAGGTCTGCTCCGTATTCTGCCCGACTGCGGTGAGCAGGCCTGTGCCGGTGACTACAACTCTGCGCGGAATAATGACTCTCCTTCTGCTGTTTCCGATGCAGCCATCAGTGGAAAAGGCTCGGAACCTGCAGGAAGCGGGTTATTTCTTCTGTTTGCCTTCGATGTACGTGACGGCGTCGCCGACGGTCGCGATCTTCTCGGCGTCTTCGTCGGGAATCTCGAGTTCGAAAGCTTCTTCGAAGGCCATCACAAGCTCCACGATGTCCAGCGAATCGGCGCCAAGGTCGTCGACGAACGAAGCCTTGCTGTCCACCTGGCTTTCGTCAACACCGAGCTGCTCGACAATAATCTGCTTAACCTTGGCTTCTACGGGCGATGGCATACAACCTCCACTATAACTTGGCGTGCATGGAAACGGACGCGCGCGGAACGGCGCGCCGGACGGCGACGCAAAGTTTTGATTCTACACTACGGCCGCGTGTGAAGATTGAGTTATCGCCTCGGAAATCGCAGTCATCCTCGTTGCCACGCGCAATCCTCTGAACATCGGCGCCGCCGCGCGCGCCATGGCCAATTTCGGGGTCACGGACCTGCGCGTCGTCAACCCGTACGAAGCCGCTTTCCGCGAAGCGGTTTCGGCCGTCGGCGGCGCTCATGTGCTGCAAACCGCTCGGGTCTTCAACTCCGTGGCCGATGCCGTCGCCGATTGCTCGCTTGTCGTCGGCACCACCGCCGCGCAGCGCCGCGACCTCAAACAGCCGGTCGATCTGCTGGCCGCCGCAGCGCCGGCGATCCGCGCTCACGCGGGCCGAGCCGGCCTGTTGTTCGGTTCGGAAAAGTTCGGCCTGTCGAATGAAGACATGAGCTTCTGCCATTCGCTCATCCGCATTCCGACCGGCCAGGGGACACCGTCCATGAACCTCGGTCAGGCGGTAGCCGTCTGCCTTTACGAACTGGTCGGCCGCGGCGACGCGCAGCCGAAACTGCATGTCCACGATCCGGTCACAGGCGCGGAAGCGGAGAACCTGACGCAGATGCTGCTCGAAGTCCTCGACCGCTCCGGTTACACGAACCGGATCACATCCACGTCCACGGAGCAAAAAATCCGCCGCTGGATCCGCCGCACGCATCCTTCGCGGCGCGATGCGAAGCTGATGTTGGGTATCCTCCGCCAGCTCCTCTGGAAGCTGCGCGATTAGCGCGTCCCCAGACTCGCCCCAGCCTGCGCCATCTGCCAGTCCCAGTGCTCGCCGGCCCTCTCCACAATGGCCTTCACGTGCTCGGCGAGCAGATACCGGCCCTTCACCAGATCGTTCGCCGCCGCTTCCACTTTCTTGAGATAATCCTCGCGGCTTGCATACCGCTCTTCAATGGAAAGCCGCGGATCGCCATTCTTCTCCCGCTCCGCTTTGGTCTTGGCAAAGGGAATATACGAGCCGATCATCGCGATCAGCGTCTCCGGCGCACCGATCTTTTCGCTGCGGAACGTCCAGTCGTTATACGTCCCGAGCGGCACCGCCTGTTCCGGCAGCCGGATTCCCGCTTCGTCGTTGCCATCCGCATCCACCTGCGGGACAAGGAAAGGCAGCGCCGAAACCGGGCCCGGCAGATCGATGCGGAACCCTCCCGGCACGCGCAGCGGCCACTTCACGTGCGGCACGGCCGGATACGAGATCCGGCTCTGTGCGATCAGCGTCGCGTCGGAAAGCCGCGGATGCCGGCTCGCCGGCGGCTCCACGCCCTGCCGCACCCAGCGATCGAGCGCGATCACCAGGCCCTGCTGCGCCCACCGGTAGTCGTTCGGATTCCCCGGCAACTGGCCGCCGGTCTGCGCCGGAGGCCAGGAACTCGACCCGTGCTGCGTTCCCGCCAGCGTGTATACGCGCACATTCGGCGGATCGGCCAGATCTTCGGAGCCGTCCATCGACACGTGCCGCAACGCAGCCACGCGGCCGCGATCCCAATATTCGGAGCCGGTATCGACTTCCATGATCTTCGGCTCCAGCCCCTTCGGGATCCGCGCACCAAGGCCATCTTTCTTCCCGGTCACCGCGTCGACCAGCGTCTCGTAACGAATCGGGAACTTCGTCTGGGTGAACGACCCCAGCTCATTCGGCTGCGCAAAGCGCTCATTGAAACTCCCGAGGCCGGTCGCGCCGGTCTGGATGAAAATCCCATCCATCGCCTGGCGCCCCTGCTCGTCGATGGTGAACCCTTCGTAGATCATCTGGCGCAGCCAGCGGCCGGTCTGCGACGCGCCGTAGGCATAGGCATACTTCCCGCGCACGATCGCATTCGGATCGTTCTTGACGGCCGCGGCCATGTCGCGCACCGCCGCGAATCCCAGACCTTCCACCGGCGGGTCCTTCGCTTCATAAGACAGCTGATAAGTCTGTCCGGCGCGGAATCCGCCCTTGAGCGTGATCCAGTTGAGATCGCCGTTGGCCTGCCCGTTCTCGATCTTTCCGAACTGCCAGTCTCCGCGCGGAATCAACCGCGGCGCCGCGACCCAGCCCTCGCGTTCCGTGAGCCGGTAGTTCGGATCCTTCGGATCGATGGGCGGATAAGCCGGGCTGAAATACCCCGACGCGTACTCGTACGAATCCGCCTTCTGGTTCGGGATGAACCACGGCGTCACCCAACCGGTGATCGTCTTCCCGTTATCCTTCGCAATCGGCGGATAGAAGCCGATCTTGCCGCGGCCGCCCTGGAGCATCGCCACATCGAACTGCCAGCCGACCGCCACCAGCGTGAACCCTTCGCGCATGAGCAAACCGTCGCCGAAGTCCGATTCCTTCGAAGGATTCGCCGAACCGGGCGCATGGTTGAACGTGCTCAGCAACTGCAGATTGCCGCGGTTCACAATGTCGAAAAACACCACGCCATTGCTCTTTGCGGGGTCCTTCGGACGGATGATGAAGAAGTCGGATGAGAACTCGACCTTGCCCTGCGCATTGCGCGGGGCCTTTTCGACATCGACGATGACTTTGTTGTGCGGATTCTCCGGCGCTACCGCAAAGTAGACCTTGCCGGATAGTTTTTCGTAGGCGCCAACCGGGCCAAAGCTCTTCCCGCCCAGCACGTCTTCGCGCTTTGAAATCTCAACCCGGGTGACTTCCGCGGACAGGCAGCCGCAGATCAGCAGCAGGGCGAACACAGCCCTCGTCGTTCCACGCATGGTGAATCTCCTGAGGGAGATTCTACTGCTTACTGAGCCGTTTGTAATACTCGGCGACCGCGTCGGCGTAACCCGGAGGCGTGTTGCGCGGGTTGGCGCTGCGCACGCTGCCGTCGTTGGCGTTCAGCTTGCGCCGCAGCATCAGCTCCATCTGATCCAATGAGCCCATCACCTGCGAGCCGATCACCGAATCCAGTTGCCCCTGGTTATTCCAGTGCTTCGGATCGAGTTGTTGCGCCCGTTGCGCCAGATCCAGATATTCGCGCGTCAGGTCCTTGTCGTCGGAAACGGCGCCACGCAGGCGGTTGATGTCGCGCATGAGGTCGTTATAGGCCTGGTCGGGAGACTTCTGGGCGGTTCCGTCCCATGCAGCACCGGTATCGGCGCCGTCCCACGAGCGGCCGCCCCACCAGTCGCGTCCATCCCAGGCGCCGCCTCGCGGACCGGCGTTGACGCCATAGCCGCCGCCATTCGGACCTGCGCTGCCCTGCGCCGATTGCGCACCACCCTGCTGATTCCCGCCCTGCTGGCCTTGCTGGCCACCTTGGCCCTGTTGGCCGCCCTGCTGACCCTGCTGCCCTCCCT
>DASPQQ010000211.1:0-6279 GCA_035624885.1 Bryobacteraceae bacterium
CTTCAGCCAGCGCCCGTAGTAAAAATGCGTCTCTGCATCACCGGGAGCAAGCTGAATGGCGCGGCGGAAATGCTGTTCGGCGTCGAGGTCGCGGCCGAGCGCGCCGTAATCGATGCCGAGGTTGATCTCAAGCGACGGGTAGTTGGGCGTAAGCGGCAGCGCCCGCTCGAAATAGATGAGGGCCGTATTGAAGTCACCCGCCGACATTCTGGCGAGACCGTAGTTCATCAGGCCGCGGCCGTTCGCCGGACTTTTCACCGTCACGTCGTACCAGAGCGATTCCGGCGTCTTCCAGACTTCGTTGCGCCGCCGCGTTCCCGCGGCAGAGAGCAGCAGGATGCAAACGGCCCCGGCTGCAAGGACTGAGCGGATCGTCCGGCTCGGTTCCCGCCTCGCGAGCGAGGCAACACCCGACGTCACCGCCAGGGCCAGCCCGACGAAGGGAAGAAACATCCGATGGTCGTTCTCGACTTCGGCGAGCGGGAAGATCGATGTCGGAATCAGCCCCAGCGCGAACCACGCAAGCCCGAAAGCGACAGGCCTCGACTCTTTGTTTCGGGCAGCCAGCCGGATCGAGAACAGAAGAGCCGCAACGAAAACAAAACCGCCCGCTGCTTCGAGAGTGAAGACGCTTGCGAGCGGACTCAGGTCGGAATCGGCATTGAGGTGAAACGGCAGGAAGAAAGAAACGAAATAGCGGAACCAGACATACGGCTGCGTGATCAGGTAACGCCACGCCGAGAGATAACCCGCGGAGAATGCCGGAGGCGTGAGCCGGGACTGCAGCACGAGGAACAGCGCCGTCAGCACGAGAGATGGAATCAAACGGCGCAGAACCCGCGGCCAGTTCGCGATGGTCGCGTCTTCCTCGAAGAGAAAAATGTACGCCGCCAGAAGAGCCGGAAAGATCAATGCGGGCGGCTTCGAGAGGAAGCCGATGGCGACAGGGATCAGATAGAGGCCCCGGCTCCGCCACGCGGGAAATCGCGCATAGAGCGCGAGCCCCGCAACCAGACCCCACGTCGACATCAGATCCGCCCTCTGGATGATGTAGTTCACGGTTTCGGCGATCGCCGGATGCAGACCGAAGAGCGCCGCCGCGAACCACGCGAGGAGGGCGTCGCCGAGGATCGATCCAAACAGCGCCGCGGCGAACAGGAGCAGCGTCAGAAACCAGATGAAGGTCGACAGGTGGAAATAGAAAGGGTTGTAGCCCTTGCCCAGCCAGTAATCGACGGCGAGAGAAGTGGTCACCAGAGGGCGCCACGCCTGATGGGTCGGGTACACGCTCGAGGTGGTGGCGTCCGCGAAGAAGCGCGGGATATTCGAGACGCTGCGCACGAAGACGTTGTCCGTGATGCTGTGAAAATCGTCGAACTGGAAAGCGTTCTGGAAGTGGTTCGAATACGTGAGGGTCACGGCGAGGAGGACTGCCAGGCCGGGCAGGAGTGTCCCCGATCGTCGCATCAACAAGAGTTTAGCGGAGGACAAGACGCCGGCCGGTATCCTTGCTAATGATGAATCCATTGAAAACGACATTTCCGCTCGGCAGTTTCGAAATCAACCGGCTCGGATTCGGCGCCATGCGCATCACGGGCAAAGGCGTCTGGGGTGAGCCAAAGGATGCGGATGAAGCGAGGAAGGTTCTGCGCCGCGCCGTCGAGCTCGGCGTGAATTTTATCGATACGGCCGACAGCTATGGCCCCGAAGTCAGCGAGAGGCTGATCGGCGAAACGCTCGCGCCCTATCCAGCCGGGCTGGTGATCGCTACCAAGGCGGGTCTCACCAGACAGGGACCGGACAAATGGCTTGCGGTGGGCCGTCCTGAATATCTCGTGCAGCAGGTGGAGATGAGCCTGCGGCGCCTGAAAACAGATTCGCTCGCGCTGTGGCAGCTGCATCGGATCGATCCGAAGGTTCCGGTTGAGGAATCGCTCGGCGCGATTGCAAAGCTGCAGCAGGAGGGCAAGATCCGGCACATCGGGCTGAGCGAAGTGAAGCCGGCGGACATCGAACGGGCGCGCAAGGTGGTTGAGATCGTGAGCGTGCAGAACCTCTACAACGTGGGCGAGCGCAAACATGAAGACGTTCTCGAATACTGCGAAAAGCATTCGATCGGCTTCATCCCCTGGTTCCCCGTCGCGGCGGGGAAGCTTGCGCAACCCGGCGGGAAGCTCGAGACGATCGCGACAAAGCATGGCGCGACCGTGGCCCAGATATCGATCGCGTGGCTGCTGCACAGGAGTCCGGTCATGCTCCCGATTCCCGGAACTTCGTCGGTGGCGCATCTCGAAGAGAACATGGGGGCCGCGAAGATCCGGTTGTCCGAAGCCGAGATGGCGGAGATCGAAACGGCCGCGAAGCAGTAGACAGGTGATGGGAACATCAGAAGGAAGTATGTCTCCGTGGACTCCCGATGCCTGGCGCCGGAAGCCGGCCGCACAGCAGGCAACCTATTCCTCTCCCTCCGATTTGAAGGCCGCGCTGGCGGAGCTGTCTCAGTTGCCGCCGCTGGTGACTTCGTGGGAAGTGGAGGCTCTCAAGGCGCAACTGGCGCTGGCCGCGGATGGCCGGAGATTCCTGCTGCAGGGCGGCGATTGCGCCGAGAGCTTTGCCGAGTGCACGGCTGAAGCCATCACCAACAAGCTGAAGATTCTGCTGCAGATGAGTCTGGTGCTGGTGCAGGGCGCGCGCAAGCCGGTGATCCGGGTGGGCCGCTTCGCCGGCCAGTATGCGAAACCCCGCTCCGACGATTTCGAAACCCGCGACGGCGTGCGCCTGCCGAGCTACCGCGGCGATCTCGTCAACCGCCCGGCTTTCTCAGCCGCCGACCGCGAGCCCGACCCGCGCCTGCTGCTGCGCGCGTATGAGCGCTCGGCGCTGACTCTGAACTTCATCCGTTCCCTGGCGCGCGGCGGATTCGCCGACCTTCACCATCCCGAGAACTGGGATCTCGACTTCACCTCGCTCTCCCCGCTTGCCGGGGAGTTCCGCGGCATCGCCCGCCAGGTGCAGGATTCGCTGCAGTTCATGGAGAACGTCCTCGACGTCCACCCGAGCGAGATCGCTTCGGTCGACTTCTTCACGAGCCACGAAGGGCTTCATCTCTTCTACGAAGAGGCTCAGACCCGCCAGGTTCCGCGGCGCGAAGGCTGGTACAACCTTTCCACGCACTTCCCCTGGCTCGGCGTGCGAACGGCGGATCCCGATGGCGCGCACGTCGAATATTTCCGCGGCATCGCCAATCCCATCGGTCTGAAGATCGGGCCATCGATGTCGCGCGATCAGGTTCTTCGTCTTCTCGATATCCTCCATCCCAACGACGAACCGGGACGCATGACGCTGATTCACCGCTTCGGGAACCAGCGCATCGCCGAGTGCCTGCCGCCGCTGATCGAAGCGGTGCGCTCGAGCGGCAGAAAGGTCGTCTGGTGCTGCGATCCCATGCATGGCAACATGCGCGTCACAAGCGCCGGCATCAAGACGCGCCACTTCGACGATCTGCGCGGCGAACTCGAACAGGCCTTTGCCATTCACCGGGAACACGGCAGTTATCTCGGCGGCGTTCATTTCGAACTGACCGGAGAGGACGTGACCGAATGTCTTGGCGGCGCCCGCAACCTGGTCGATGCCGATCTCACCCGCGACTATCGCTCCGAAGTGGACCCGCGTCTGAACTACGAGCAGGCGCTCGAAATGGCGATGCTGATCGCCCGCATCATGGCAAGTTGAATCGGGCGAACTGAATCGGGCGAGTTGAATCGCGTGGATTGAATCGAGGCACGTGAATTGCAATAACGTGCCTTATGAGCAGTCAGGACATGAACTGGTTCCGCCGCGGCGGAATCGCGGACCCCGGAGATCCCCAATCGACCGATGAGGCCCTCACTCTGTTTGCCGACCCCGACTATTGCGTAAGGTACCTTACGTTCCGCCGGTGGCCGGGAGGAAACGTCACCTGTCCGGTCTGCGGCGGATCGAATCTCACATGGCTGGCCCGCCGCCGCATGTGGGAATGCCGGAACAAACACCCCCACGCGCAGTTCAGTGTGCGATCCGGAACGTTTATGGAGGACAGCCGGGTCACTCTGGGCCAGTGGCTGCTCGCCGTCTGGCTGCTGGCTGAGCGAAAATTGACGATCAGTTCCTACGAGTTAGCCCGCAGAATCGGTGTGACACAGAAATCCGGTTGGCTGATGCTCCGGCGCATCCGCAAGGCTCTCGCTCAGGCCGGGGCCGAGGCTTACTCCGCTCCCGGTCCGCCGTCCTTGTCGGCGACCGCTTCAGGCGCTTCCTGATGCTCTTCCGGCTTGCCCCCGCCGGGCTTTTGTTCCGGTTTGACGCGCACCCTGAGCAGTGTCTCCAGAAGCTCCCGGAAAGAAATTCGGACTGAAGGCTGCACAATATATAGAACGGCTCGACCGTCAGCCAATGCACTGAGCAATACGCCTTCCAATATTCGATTTCACACGCTCCCGCCATTTACCTCGTGAGAAAACGCTCGTCAATCTCGACCTGGTAGCCGCTGGCCAGCCGGTTCGTTTCGTTCGCCATGCCGATGACGGCCATGAGCTCGAAGAACATGGCATCACTCATGCCGGCCCTGCGCGCCGCCGCGGTGTGTGAGGCGATGCAGTAGCCGCACTGATTCGAAACGCTCACCGCCAGGTAGATCATTTCCTTTGTCAGCGGGTCGAGCGCGCCCGGCCCCATGATTTGTTTGATGCTTTCCCATGTCCGCCGCAGTGTCGCCGGATCGTGTGCCAGCGTTTTCCAGAAGTTGTTGATCCAGTCGGTCCGGCGCGTGGCCATGATGTCGTCATAAACCTCGCGCACCGCGGGACTTGCCTCGTCGTATTCGATCAATCCAGGATTTGCCATGTAACAAACTCTACAGGACTGCGCGGGCGCTTCGGCGGTATTTCTGTCGGATTTTCCCGAGGAAAGCTCCCCGGGCATCTCCGGGCGCAGTTGGAGTCCGCAAAGAAAGACGGGCGAAATCCGAAATTTTTCGAATTTATTATTAGTTGTCTGTGTGGCATTATTGTTGGTATTAAAAAGAATTTGATAGTGAATAATTGCGAGGAGGGTCGTCGTGAGGAATCTCAGCCGTCAGCCGAGAGCGTCCGCCTGCAGGAGCAGTTCGCCCGGCTTGCCGGCGGCCTGGCCCACGACTTCAACAATGTTCTGACGGTCATCTCCGGGCAGTGCAGCCTCCTGATGGACGAACTGCGGGGACGGCCGGAAGCCGAAAGGCTGGGGGAAATTCAGAAAGCGGTGGAACGGGGGGCGGTGCTCACCGGACGGCTGCTGGCGCTGAGTCCTCACCGGACGGCGCAGCCGCCGGCCGGGGAAGGCGCCGCAGCGGAGAACGTCACGCCGGGTACGACAGGCACTCTGCTGGTCGTTGAGGACGAGCCCGACCTGCGAAAGCTTCTTGTCGCCGTTCTCTCCGGCGCCGGTTATCGGGTTCTGGAGGCGGCCAACAGCGAAGAAGCCCTGCAGTTTGCCCGCGAGAGCCGCATCGATCTCCTGCTGGCGGACGTCATGCTCCCCGGCCTCAGCGGGCCCCAGCTCGCCGAACGCCTGCGTGGAATCCGCGGAGGCATGAGGGTCATGTACATGTCCGGTTCCGGGCGTGAGGGTGCGGCGGGGCACTGGCTCGCCGGGGCGGAATTCATTGCCAAGCCGTTCACTCCGAAGGAGCTGCTCGCGGCGATCGCGGCAGCGCTGGGAGACCAGACGCGCGCCGCAGGAGGCAATTCCGGGTACGCGACCGCGTAACTTCCCAGGCGGCTTCCCTATACTGGTAACCGCCATGGACCGGAGGATCATCCATCGCATCGCGCTTATCGCGACTTCGATCGCGCTCACGCTGTGCATCGGCACGGCGGGGTTCCACTGGATCGAAGGCTATTCGTTCTTCGATGCCTTCTACATGACCCTGATCACGGTCACCACGGTGGGCTATCAGGAACTGTACCCCCTCAGCCAGGCCGGGCGCGTTTTCAATTCTTTCCTGATCTTCTTTGGCGTCAGCGCCATGTTCTTCGCGGTCGGCGCGATGACCCAGACCATCATCGAACTCGAACTGCAGAACACTTATGGCAAGCGCAGGAAAAGGCGGGCAATCATGGAGCTCAAGGATCACTACATCGTTTGTGGATTTGGACGCGTGGGACGCAGCGCGGCCTTTGAACTGCAGCGGGCGGGCGTGCCGTTTCTGGTCGTCGATCACAGCGAACAGCGCGTCGAACGCGCGGCGCTGGCGGGAATGCT
>DASPQQ010000212.1:0-4758 GCA_035624885.1 Bryobacteraceae bacterium
CCTCACCAACAAGCCGGTCCGCATCACGCACCGCATCCTCGAAGGCCTCGGCATCGCGCCGCTCTTCTTCGAGGCCTACGGCGGCAACAGCTTCGACCGCAAAAAGCCCGACCCCGTCGGCATCAACGCCCTCCGCGCCCAGGCCGACGTGGAAGCGGGCGACACCTGGATGGTCGGCGACAGCCACGTCGACGTCCGCACAGCGCGCAACGCCGGCGTCTTCGCCTGCGGCGTGATCTGGGGATTTCAGCCCGAATCCTTCCGCGAGCATCCTCCCGATCTCCTGATCGAGCGCATGGAACAACTCGCCGACCGTTTCAATCCGTCCCGGTAAATTCTGCCGGGATCTCTCCGCCGAATGACTCTTTTTTCGGGAAGACTTACCCGAAAATTCCGCCATTTCGCCGTGGCCGCCCGCGTGCATTGAAGCGCAGCGAACCTGTTGAGACAGGTCAGAAAGCGGAACACAAATGATCGAAGACATCTCGAACCACAATCAGACGAACCAGCCCAGCCCTGCCGTTCATCGGACCGCGGGTCCGTGGACATGGATTCTCGGGGCGGGTGTCCTCATCCTCGGCTCTGTCGCCATTTACGAAGGCTCGCGCACCGATGCGCTGCGAAAGGAACTCGCCACCGCGCAGCGCGATAACGCAGCCGCTCAGGCCAGCCTCACGTCCTCTTACGAAGAACTGCAGAAGAACGTCGCCAGCCTGAAGGACGACCTGGCTCAGGAGCGCGAGCAGTCCGGCAAAGACCTTGCCAGAACTCAGTCGCTCGCCACGCGCCACGCCGATCAGATCGTGGCGAAGCTCGAGCAGAAGCACAGCCAGAACGAGCAGCAGCTAAGCGCCGAACTGAACGAAGTGAAGGCCTCGACGGATGAAACCTCGTCGAGACTCAACGGCATCTCGAACGATGTGGGCGACGTGAAGACGAACGTCGGCGCCGTCCGGCAGGATGTCGCATCCGTGCGCGGCGATACCGACAAGAACGCCGCCGATCTCAAGCGCGCGCTCGGCGACATGGGCGTGATGAGCGGGCTCATCGCCACCAATTCGGCCGATATCAAAGTCCTCCGCGCTCTCGGCGAGCGCAACATCTACGAGTTCACGCTGACGCGCAACGCCGGCATGCAGAAAGTCGGCGACATTCAGGTCGCGCTCGACCGCTCCGATGCGAAGCACAGCCGCTTCACCGTCCACATCCTCGCCGACGACAAGCGCGTCGAAAAGAAGGACAGGACGATCAACGAACCCGTCCAGTTCTACGTGCCCTCGAAAACGAAGCAGCCCTATGAACTGGTGGTGAACGAAGTTTCGAAGAGCACCGTGAAGGGTTACCTCGCAACCCCGAAGGTCACCATCTCCCGCAACGAACCGCCCGCAAGCAACTGACAACCCGCCGGTTCGAACCCCGAAAAAGCCTGGCGATCCGCCAGGCTTTTTCTTTTTCAATGCAGGGCTGGCGCCAGATCCTGCGCCAGCACGTCGGCCCGCTTCGCCAGTTGCAGCGCGGTCTCGGGATCGCGATCGCGGGTGTCCTCGGCCTGCTGGATAAAGATCCGCACTCTCTCCCTCGTCTCCGCCTGCGCGCTGCTCAGCCTCACCTTCGAAGCCTTCGTCAGAATGTCCCGCGCGCGGGACAGATGGTCCGCCATCTCCGTCTGCATCTGCCGCCGCTGCGCCGCGGTCAGAATCTCGCCCAGTTGCGGAACCGCCACCGGCGCGGGAGCCGGCTGGGGCTCCGCCGAAGGCGCGGGATTCTGCGCCTCGACCGGCTGTTGCCGCCGCGGCGCCGCAGGCCTCGGAGGGGGCAGATTGGGAGTCCTGAGAGCGGGCTGCGCGATCACTGGCAGCGCCGCCTGCGGCGCGGGAAGATTCGCAATGGCCTCGGCATTCACGGGTGGAGGCGCCGGCCTTGCCGGCGCCCGAGGCACGACGGCGGGCGGCACCACTTTGGCCGCCTTCTTCGTGCCGGAGACACACCCGCCAAGCAGCACGCTCAACACCACGACAGGCACCGCGCCTCTCATGCGTGAGCCTCCACCGCGGCCTGCGCCGAAGCCAGCGGCAAAGCGATGCGGAAAGTTGTCCCGCGCCCCGCCTCGCTCGTGTAATCGATATTGCCGCCCTGGAGCTGAATCGCGCGATAGGTCATCGCGAGCCCGATTCCCGTCCCCCTGCTCTTCGTCGTGAAGTAAAGCTGGAAGATCTTCTCGCGGTTCTCCGGCGAGATCCCCGGCCCGGTATCCGACACCCGGATCACCGCGAACCCGCCCTCCTCGCCGATTTCGAGGCGCAGCCGTCCGCCGTTCTCCATCGCTTCGATCGCGTTCACCGCCACGTTCGTCAGCGCCTGCCGCACCAGATCGCCATCGGCCCGAATCACCAGCCGCTCCGCGGGACGCACGAACTCCACCGCAACCCCGTTGCGCGCCGCTTCGGGCGAGAGGAACTGCACGAGGTCCCCCACCAGAGCGGTGATATCCAGCTCTTCGATCCTCACGTCGACCGGACGGCTGAAATCGAGAAAGGTCCGCACCACGCGATCGAGCCGCACCACCTCCTGCGCCAGCACCGAGATCTCGGGCTCGGCATCGGGCGCGTCCTCGCTCAGCCGCGCGCGCAGCATCTCGAGCCGCAGCACAATCGAATTCAGCGGATTCTTGATCTCGTGCGCCACGCGCCCGGTGAGGCTGTTGATCGCCGTCAGCCGCCGCGAGAGCATCAGTTCGCTCTCCAGCTGCCGCCGCGTCTCCGCATCCAGTTTGCCGAGCGCCGCATTGAGATTGCTCCGCAGCCGCGTCGCGTCTTCGCGCGCCGAACGGAAGCGTTCGCCGAGCAGGCTCAGCTTCGATTCAATGACCTCGAGTTCCTTCTCCCCGCTCTGCGCCGCACCCGCATCCGCCGGCCTTTCCCGCGCCGTTCCGATCTCATCGATCAGATGCTCCACGCGCCGCAGCGGACGCAGCGCCATCGCCGCCGCCCACCACGCCAGCAGAATGGCCGCGGCGAAGGCCAGCGCCGAAACGATCTCCATCTGGCGCATGGCGGGCTCGATCGCCGCGCGCAGCAGAATGAGCGACGACAGCACCTGCACCGTAAACACCGGCCTGTTCTGGCCCGGGATTCCCAGCGGCACAGTCGTCTGATAATCCGCCGCCGAATCGAGAACGGCGCGGAAGCGGCCTGCCGGCTCCGCATCGCGCAGGCTCCCGAGGTCCGTCCGCGCCCGCATCCGCGTGCCGCGCCGCTCGGGATTCGACGATGCCAGAATCTCTCCATCCTCGCCCGCCACGTCGATCTCGATGATCGATCTCGACTGCGCCATGGTCTGCTCGAGCAGCGAATCGAGCTCCGCGTCCTTCGCGATCGCCTGCATCCACAGGTCCTTCACTTCGGGGATCGTGAGCGGAGCCGCCGGCGCCGGGACGCCGCGCTCAATCCGCCGCACGATCGAGGCCTGCACCTGACGCCCGGCATCTTCCGCGCGATCGGCCGCCGAGCCCACCCAGGTGCTGATCAGGCTGTTGAGGTTCAGGCCGACCAGCGCGATCACCACGATCGCCACCATCGCAACCGTCACCGACAGCAGGCGCGCACGCAGCGTCATTCGTTCTCACCGTACTCCCGGAGCTTGTTGAAAAGCGTCTTCACGCTGATTCCCAGCAGTTCCGCGGCACGTGTCCGGTTTCCTCCCGTATGCCGCAGCGTGATCTGGATGAGATCCTTCTCGGCTTCAGCAATCGTCATTCCAGGCTTCAGGCCGCCCGCATCGTGCGCGGCCGGCAGGGCCGCGGGCGCGGCAACCGGCATCCCCGCAAAGGCGCGCGGCAGATGCGACGGCAGGATCGTACCTTCGCCCGCCAGAATCACGGCCCGCTCGAGAACATTGCGCAGTTCGCGCACATTGCCAGGCCAGTCGTAACGCTGGAACAGCGCCACCACTTCGGGCGAAAGATCCGTCACCCGGCAATCGTGCCTCTCATTCAGCATGCGGATCAGCTCCGCCGCGATGGGCACGATGTCCTGCTTCCTCTCGCGCAGCGGCGGCAGCTGCACCTCGAAAATGTTCAGCCGGAAATAGAGATCCTCGCGGAAATTGCCTTTGGCGATCTCGGCCGGCAGGCTGCGACTGGTCGAAGCGACCAGGCGGACATCGAGATCGATCTCCTTCGACGCGCCCAGCCGCCGCACCCGCCGTTCTTCGAGCACGCGCAGCAGCTTCGCCTGCGTGCTCATCGGCATCTCGCCGATCTCGTCGAGCAGCAGCGTGCCGCCGCGCGCCAGTTCGAAATACCCGGCCCGCCGTTCCGCCGCTCCCGTGAACGCGCCTCTCTCATGCCCGAACAGTTCGCTCTCGATGAGCGCTTCCGGAATCGCCGCGCAGTTCACCGCAAGGAACGGACCGCCGCTGCGCGGGCTCAGCCCGTGAATCGCGCGCGCCACCAGTTCCTTGCCCGTGCCGCTTTCACCGGTGATCAGAATGGTCGCCTTCGTGGGCGCAGTCTGCTGGATGATCTGAAAGACCTCCTGCATGGCGGGCGAATCGCCGATCAGTTCACCCAGCACGCCGCGCGAAGCGAGTTCGCGCTGCAAACGGTCGGTGCGGGTCAGCAGTTGCCGCTGCTCGAGCGCCCGCTCGAGCACAAACTTCAGCTGCGGCGGATCGAGCGGTTTTTCGAGAAACCAGTATGCTCCCAGTTCGCGTACCGTCGCAACCGCCGTTTCGATGTTGCCGAACGCCGTGAGCACG
>DASPQQ010000213.1:0-12049 GCA_035624885.1 Bryobacteraceae bacterium
AGCCGAATACCCGTGAACCGGAGTTCTCACACAGACTCTGAAGGCGCAGGTACATACCTATCCGGGGCTCGGGGATGCGGCTTCAGCTTCAGCCGCGTTTCCTACACCAGCGCCGCCTTATACAACGTCAGCAGCTTCGCCCACGCCCGCTCGGCATCGGGCTCGTTATAAATCACCACGCCCTCCATCACCGGCATGTCCCTGATGCACCACCCATGCAGCGACCCGTAAACCTCCACCTCGGCCCTCGCGCCAAACGCCTCGCGCAGCGCATCCTTCGCGTAAGGCTCTTTCTCGTCGTCGTTCTTCGCCACCCCGATATACACCTTCGCTGGAATCTTCGGCGCCAGCAGATGCGGGCTGTCCGGCTGATCGGTCACCAGACCACCGCCATGAAACGAAGCCGCCGCAGCCACGCGATCGGGCGCAGTCGCAGCCGTCCGGAGCGCCAGTTTCCCGCCCATGCAATAACCCTGCGTTCCGATCTTCTTCGAGCCATCCACTTCCTTCCGGCTGTCGAAAAACGCAATGAACGCCGCCGCGTCCTTCTCCGCATTGCCAGGCGCGCCGGCCGAAGCCATCAGCGGCCCCAGCTTCGCCCGGTCCGCCGGATTCCGGAAATCGAACTTCGAGAAATCCAGCGTCTCGCGCGTCACCCGATAAAACGGATTCGGCACCAGCACCGAATATCCCTCGGCCGCAAGCCGCTTCGCCATGTCGCGCATGGCCGGCCGCAGGCCGCCCGCATCCGGCCAGATCACCACCGCCGGCCACGCACCCGTCTCCGGATGCACAAATGCCGCATTCGAGACGCCATCCGGCGTCGTGATCTCAACATCGTTTTCAATCGTTGTCAGCATCGAGCAGATTCTAACCTGTTTCCGATGACTAATATGGTTCTTGATCGAACGAGTCGCAGCCGCGCTCGATAAATTGGGCATCGAAGGCCCACTCGGAGTCGCCGTCTCGGGCGGCGCCGATTCCGTCTTCCTGCTGCACGCCCTCCACGAACTCCGACGCGCCGCCGCCATCCTCCACGTCAACCACAAGCTCCGCGGCGCGGAGTCGGACGAAGACGAAGCCTTCGTCCGCCATCTCGCGAGCCAACTCGGCATCCCGTTCCTGCTTCATTCGGCGCCCATCCCCGAAGGCAACATCGAACAGGAAGCACGCCGCGCCCGCTACGCCTTCTTCGCCTCGCAGCCCTTCCCGGTCGCCACGGGCCACACCCTCGACGACCAGGCCGAAACCGTCCTCTACCGCTTCCTGCGCGGCGCCGGAACCGCGGGTCTCAGCGGTATCCGCCCCGTCAACGGCTCTGGCATCGTCCGTCCCCTCCTCGAACTGCGCCGCGCCGATATCCGCGACTGGCTCTCCGAACGCGGCCTCGCCTGGCGGGAAGATACCTCCAACGTCAACCCCGAGTTCCAGCGCAACCGCATCCGCCTCGCCGTGATCCCCGAACTCGAAGCTACCCTGAATCCCGCGCTCCCCGAAACCCTCGCCGCCACTGCCCTCTGGGCCCAGGGCGAGGAGGACTACTGGGCCGCCGAACTGGCCCGTCTCGAACCCCAATACCTCATTTCCGCCCCGGAGACCGTATTCATCCGGACCAAACCATTTCTCACCCTCCCTGTCGCCATCCAGCGCCGCCTGCTCCGGCTCGGCATCGAAAAGGTCCGCGGCTCCCTCCGCTCCATCGACTTCCGCCACATCGAAGCCGTCCGGGCGCTGATGGCCCATTCCGAAGGCAGCGGCCGCATCCAGCTCCCCGGTCTCGACATCTACCGCTCCTTCGACTGGCTCCGCCTCGCCCCCACCGGTTTCGACGCCCGCATCGAGCGAAACTTCGAAATTCCCGTCGTAATCCCCGGCCGGACCGAGGTTTTAGCCCCCCGCCTGGCCATAGAGACGGAACTAAGGGACAACTCGCGCGTATATACTGGTGAAGTGGTGGACTTGCTGGACTGGGAGCGCTGTTCCGGTTCGCTTTTGCTGCGTAACTGGCGGCCGGGCGACCAGCTTCATTCCCAACTCCGGGCAGGGGCGGAGAAGGTCAAGACGTTGTTCCAGGAATTCCGGATTCCCCTCTGGGAACGCCGGAGCTGGCCGGTGATTACCGACGGCCATGCCGAAGGTTCCCCGATCGTCTGGACGCGGGGGTTTGGCGTTGCCAGGGATTACGCCGCCGGCCCCGCCAGCCGAAAAGTTCTGGCGATCCGGGAGATCCGGGAATCGAACTCCCCGTTTCCGGCGTCACATATAGAGAAGTCTTTGGAATTTGATCGCGCGCGGGGCCGCGGGCCGGGCGCGGAGGTATTGTGAACCCGAACGTTAAAACGGTTATTTTCTGGGCCGTCCTGATCTGTGTAGCGGTGCTGCTCTGGGCCGTGGTGAAAAACGGCCACACCAGACCCGACAGGGCGCTCAATTTCAGCGAGTTCCTCGCCGACGTCGAGAACGGCAACATCAAGTCCGTTCAGATCAACGGCAACACCCTGAAAGGCGATTTCGCCTCCGGCCGCGATTCCTTCCATACGGTTATCCCCAGCAACTACCCCAAGCTCTACGACCTTCTGAGCGACAAGAAGGTCCAGATGGAATTCAACGACGCCAACGCCAACAGCTGGGTTTCGATCCTGGTCAACGCCTCGCCCTTCCTGCTCCTGATCGGCTTCTGGATCTTCATGATGCGCCAGATGCAGAGCGGCGGAAACAAGGCCTTGAGCTTCGGCAAGAGCCGCGCGCGCCTGCATTCCACGCAGCAGCGCAAGGTCACGTTCAAGGACGTGGCGGGCGTCGAAGAAGCCAAGGAAGAACTCCAGGAAATCATCGAATTTCTGCGTGAGCCGGCCAAGTTCCAGAAGCTCGGCGGACGCATTCCGAAGGGCGTCCTGCTCATCGGACCTCCCGGAACCGGCAAGACCCTTCTCGCCCGTGCCATCGCCGGCGAAGCCAATGTGCCGTTCTTCTCGATCTCCGGTTCGGACTTCGTCGAAATGTTCGTCGGCGTCGGCGCGAGCCGCGTCCGCGATCTCTTCGAACAGGGCAAGAAGAACGCGCCCTGCATCATCTTCATCGACGAAATCGACGCCGTCGGCCGCCATCGCGGCGCCGGCCTCGGCGGCGGGCACGATGAACGCGAACAGACTCTCAACCAGCTCCTCGTCGAAATGGACGGCTTTGAATCGAACGAAGGCGTGATCCTGGTCGCGGCCACCAACCGGCCGGACGTGCTCGATCCCGCTCTCCTCCGCCCCGGCCGTTTCGATCGCCGCGTGGTCGTCGGCCGTCCCGATGTCAGCGGCCGCGAACAGATCCTCAAGGTCCACACCAAGAAGGTCCCGCTCGGCGACGATGTCGATCTCTCGGTCCTCGGCCGCGGTACGCCGGGCCTCGCCGGAGCCGACCTCGCCAACCTCGTCAACGAAGCGGCCTTGAATGCCGCGCGCCAGAACCGCAAGGTCGTCATGATGATCGACTTCGAACTGGCGAAGGACAAGATCCTGATGGGCGCCGAACGCCGCTCCATGATCCTGAGCGAAGCGGAAAAGCGCACCACCGCCTATCACGAAGCCGGCCACGCCGTGGTCGCCGTCTGCATGCCCAACGCCGATCCCCTGCACAAGGTCTCGGTGATCCCGCGCGGCATGGCTCTCGGCATCACCATGCAGCTGCCGACCGACGACAAGCACAACTACAGCAAGGTCTACTGTGAAGACCAGCTCGCCATCCTCATGGGCGGCCGCATCGCGGAAGAGATCTATCTCAACCAGATGACCACCGGCGCCTCGAACGACATCGAACGCGCCACGGAAATGGCGCGCAAGATGGTCTGCGAATGGGGCATGAGCGAACTCGGTCCCCTGAGCTTCGGCAAGAAGGAAGAGCAGATCTTCCTCGGCCGCGAGATCTCGCAGCACCGCGATTATTCGGAAGAGACCGCCATCCGCATCGATGCCGAAGTGAAGCGCATGGTTTCAGCTGGTTACGACCGCGCACGCGCCATCATCGAAGAGCATTCCGATGCGATGGTGAAGATTGCAGAAGCGCTGCTCGAGCGTGAAGTGCTCGACGGCGCCGAAGTGAAGCTACTGATCGACGGCGGCGACCTGCCGCCGGCGAACACGCCTCCGGCCGTGAAGGACAAGCCCGAGACCCAGCAGGTGATCCGTCCGGAAACCGGCCGCCGCCTCGGCGACAGCCCGCTCCCGGCGTAAGTCATAGCAAATATCCGGTAAGGAACCCCGCTCCTGCGGGCGGGTTTTTTATTTCGAACGCACAATTCGGACCGTCTCGACTGCGTGGTAGAACTTCGGCAGGTCGGCAGCGTCTCCGAGGAACATGGCGTCAAGGCCTGAGTCTCGGGAAAGGCAATCGGCATCGAGGGACGTCGGCCCGGTTCTTGCCTCAACGCACTCGACCAGCCCGACGCTGGTTGCAAATCTGCGTGCTCCGGATACCGTTGAGTGGCGCTCGGCGAAGGCGCGTTTCCCCGCATCCACGAACCTGTCGTACGAGGGATACTTCTGTTCCGGGACAGCGAGGCTAAACATTGAGCCGGTGTCCAAACAGAACGCAGTCCAGCATTCATCACGTACCACGACAACCGTGTCAGAATCCCGTCGCTGCCAACTAGCCGGGAAATCCGCCTGAATCCGGCCTGACTTGCTCCTCTCGAAGAGGAGCCAGACGAAAGCCCGTTGAACTGTGGGGCGAAAGAACTCAAACAGCGCGATGATCGCGAGCACCCAGATCAGCCTCTTGAGCGAAGATCGCGTCGGAGCCTGCACGGTGAGTCCTCACTGAACCAACGCTGCGAGCGTCGCGATTGCCGCGGCGTTCGCCTGCGTCACCAGCGCCACAAACGGCGCTGAAACGAGATCCGGCGTATCGTTCGCGGTGTGCTGGATGCCCGTATTTTCCGACGCCGAGGTAAACCGCACCGCCGGGAAACCCCTCTGCTGGAAAGGTCCCTGATCGCCACTGCGTCCGAAGCGGTCCGCGAGCGACGACATATCGAGCCGTAGCTTCGGCACGTAGTGCGCCACGGTTTCCTGGACGGTCTTCGCGAGACGGCGTGACGGCGAATCGTCGGGCGGCGGCGAGTAGACCCGCAGCTTGTTGCCGGTGTCACCCAGATCGGACGTCGCCTCGTCGCTGCCGTCGATATCGTTGTGGGTCACGCCGAGGACGTTGCTTCCCACCACGTCGTTATTGAGCATCGCCTCGATCTGGTCTTTGTTGAGCTTCGCGCGCGCGGCGAAGCGCGTGCTGCCGACGAGGCCGATCTCCTCCCCGCCGAAAGCCACGAACACGATGGTTTTGCGGAAGTGGAACTGGCTCATCACGCGCGCCAGCTCGAGCACCAGCGCGGTGCCGCTGGCATCGTCATCCGCGCCGGGCGCCGGCGCTTCCGGACGCCGGTCCTTCAGGTTGATCGAATCGTAGTGGGCCCCGACCACGATCTGCTTCGCGGGTTCGACGGCGCCGGGCAATATCGCGACCACGTTGATCGAGTCCATGATCTCGACGTCGAAGCGCGGGCTGTAGCTCTTGAACTGGTCGAAGATCCACTTGCGCGCTTCGGCGTAATGCGTGCTGCCGCTGGCGCGGGTGCCGAAAGCGGCGAGAGTTTTGACGTCGCTGGCGATGCGCTCGGCGGAAACCTGAGCCACGATTTTCTCGGTCTGGGCCGAGAGAGCCGTCGCGAATGCCAGCGCCAGGAGCAACTTCATGGAACGAGTTCGATCGGCTTCTTCGGCTGGGCGGGGGCGTTGACGTAAGGCATCACGAGGCTCTCGTGCCCCGCCGTGTCGACGGCCTTCACGCCCAGCACTATATCATCCACGCTCACGTTGGGAAGCGTGTACTCGTTCACTTTGCCGACGAAGATCTCGTGATCCCAGTAAGGCGCGGTGGTCGGGCGCATCACGATGGAGTAGCCGGCGAGATCCGCGGCGGGTGAAGGGTCCTTCCAGCGCAGCACGGCGTCGTAGCGGGACTTGCCGCGCGCGAGGTTCGGCGTCCTGCGGCCTTTGGCCGCGCCGCTTGTTATCTCGCGCATGGTGTCGGGAGCAGAGGGCGCAAGCGCGAGGCTGGCGATGGCCGCGCCATTCACGCGCGCGACATTGGCGGTGTAAGTGGCGGAGGTTTTGTCGAGCGTGTCGCCGGCCGAGTGCTGCGCGCCGAGATTTTCCGCGACCGTCGTGAACCGGACCGCGGTGAAGCCATCCTGATTGAAAGGCGTGTGGTCGCCGCCGCGGCCAAAGCGGTCATTGCGGAAAACGAGTTCGGCGCGAAACGCCGGGACGTACTTCTGCTGGCAGTCGCGGATGTAGCGGGCGAGCTCGCGCGAGGTCGAGTCGTCGGGGTCTTCCGAGAAGACGTGGACGAAGCTGGTTTCGGCGCGGCCGTTGCCGGAGACGTCGTTGCCCACGACGTCATTGTTCAGGACGGCTTCGATCTTCTCGTTGCGTTCTTTGGCGCGATCCGCGTAGAGCGTGCTGCCGATGAGACCGATCTCTTCGCCGGCGAAGGCGATGAAGACGATGGTCTTTTTGAACTGGTGCTGGCTCATGACGCGGGCGAGTTCCATGACGACCGCGGTGCCGCTGCCATCGTCACTGCCGCCGGGCGCGGGCGCTTCGACCGACTTGTCGAAATCGATGATGTCGTCGGCGGCCGGCTCGCCGCCATCGTCGGTCGCGGCAGGCGCATCGGCTCTGCGGACGATGTTGAGCGAATCGTAGTGGCCGCCGACGATGATACGCTTCTCGGGCTCGGTGGTGCCGGGCAGCACCGCAATGACGTTGACGACTTCCACGTCGCGCAGGATTCGCGTGCCCTGCTTCTTCACCTTCCAGGGGTCGAACGCGACTTCGAGACGCGGGCTGTAGCTCTTGAACTGATCGAAGATCCAGCGGCGCGCGGCGCCGATGCCGCGGCTGGTCTGGCTGGGATCGGAAAAATTGCCGCGCGTCTCGAACGAGGTCAGGGACTTGAGATTGGCGGCGATGCGATCCGTTGAGATCTCGCTGACGATTTTCTGGATCTCAGGATCTGGTTTGGCGTTCTGCGCGGAAGCGGCCAGGGAAGAGGCGAGCAGGAAAAAGAACAGGCGCATGCTCAATATTAATGCCTACTGGCCGGGAACAGGGTCGAAGCCTCTCCAGTAACGGGTTTCGGCTTTCTGGATCACGAGCTTCAGCATGGGCGAGACGAGATCGTAGTCTTTCACGGGATCGAGCAGGTCGGCGGGGCGCACCAGCTTGTCCTGCCCGGCGATCTGGTCAAGTCTGTCGTTCATGGGGCCGGGTTTGTCCATCATGACGACGATCAGGCTCTTCGGCAGCGACTGGTGGATCTTTGCGACGAACTTCGTGAAGGCGTCGATGGTGTCGTCATCGGTCAGACAGACGACGATGGTCGAGGGTTTGAACGGGACGATGATCTGGTCGGCGTAGTAAGTCGCGTCGGAGATGCGCGAGCCCGAGATGCCGCGGTTGGCGGTGCGATAGGCGCCGAAGTAGCGGCGAAGATCCCAACCCTCGACCGGTCCGCCGCCCACGAACAGGACGCCTTCGGCGGTGGGCGGGTTGTCCTGATCGGCTTTGAGCATGGCCGCGACTTTGGCTTTGAGGCGGTCGGGCGACTGGGCGAGAGCCGTGAGCGCGATCAGGAATACTGCGAGGGACTTCATCTTAAGTAATCTTAGTGCCCTGGAGGGCCGCGTTGATGCCGGCGTTCATGATGTTCTCGGCGAGGGCGCGGGTAGCTTCGTTGAGGGCTTCGATCTTCGCGTTTATCAGGTGATGATCATTCGAGTGCCAGGCGGACTGGAGATCGCGGACGGCGGCGTCGATGGCGATGCGTTCGGCGTTTGAGAGATCGTTCCAGGCGGGCTTGCGTCTGGCTTTGTCCGTGGCGGCGAGGATGGAATCGGCTTCGACGCGCGCCTGCGCGACCTGCGCGGCGATGAGATCGGCTTCGGCGTTTTCGATCGAGGCTTCGATCATGGCTTCGACCTGTTCGTCAGTAAGGCCGTAGGACGGCTTGACTTCAATCGACTGCTCTTTGCCGGTGCGGGCGTCGCGCGCGGTGACGTTAAGGATGCCGTTGGCGTCGATCAGGAAGCGGACTTCGACCTTCGGCATGCCGGCGGGCATGGGCGCGATGTCCTTGAGGTCGAAGCGGGCGAGCGAGCGGCAGTCCTTCGCCATCTCGCGTTCGCCCTGGACGACGTGGATGAGGACGTTGGTCTGGCCGTCGACCGCCGTGGTGAAGGTTTCGCTGGCGCTGGCGGGGATGGTGGAGTTGCGGTGGATGATCTTCGAGACCACTCCGCCATAGACTTCGATGCCGAGCGAGAGCGGGGTGACATCGAGGAGGAGCTGGTTCTCGACGGTGCCCGAGAGGATGCCGGCCTGCACGGCGGCGCCGAGCGCGACCACTTCATCGGGATTCAGTTCGGTGTGGGGTCTGGCGCGGAAGAGGACTTCGACGGCGCTGCGGACGAGCGGGATGCGCGTGGAACCGCCGACCATCACGACTTCGTCGATCTGCTCGGGTGTGACGGCGGCGTCGCGCATGCAGTCGCGGCAGGGGCCGAGCGTGCGGTCGATGATGCCTTTGATCAGGCTTTCGAAGAGTTCGCGGGTCAGTTCGCGATGGTACTGCTTGCTGTTCCACTCGAAGGAGATGGTCGCGGTGGGCGCGAAGGAGAGCGCTTCTTTGGCGGCGATCACGCCGCGGCGGAGAGTCTGGACGGCTTCGCCGGAGTGGGAGAGATCTTCGCCCCATTCGGAGTGGATGTCTTCGAGGGCGATGCGGAGGAGGAGGTTGTCGATGTCGTCGCCGCCGAGGTGCGTGTCGCCGTTGGTGGCGAGGACTTCGAAGATGCCGTCGTGGAGTTTGAGGATGGAGATGTCGAAAGTGCCGCCGCCGAAATCGTAAACGGCGATGATGCCTTCCTTGCGTTTGTCGAGCCCGTAGGCGAGCGCGGCGGCGGTGGGTTCGTTGACGAGGCGCAGGACTTCGAGACCGGCGATGCGGCCGGCGTCGCGCGTGGCTTGCCTTTGGGCATCGTTGAAATAGGCCGGGACGGTGATGACGGCTTTGGTGATGGAACGGCCGAGTTCGGCTTCGGCGTTCCGTTTGAGCTGCTTCAGGATGAGGGCGGAGACTTCGGGCGGGGTGAGCGTCTTTTCGCCCAGCCTGACTGAGATAACGGTGCCCGAGCCTTCGGCGATGCGGAAGGGGAAGAGCTTCAGCTCTTCCTGGACATCGGCGACGCCTTTGCCCATGAGGCGCTTCACCGAGTAGATGGTGCGGTCGGGGTGGTTGATGAGTTCCTTGCGGGCGGCATTGCCGACGATGTATTCGCCTGATTCCGTGTAAGAGACGACGCTCGGAACCAGCTTGTCGCCGTCCTCGCCGAGGATGACTTCGGGCTTGCCGAGGTTCATCCAGGCGACCAGGCTGTTGGTGGTGCCGAGGTCGATGCCAACGACGTAATCGGGTTGATCAAATTCGATCTGGAACATGGGTCTGGTTGATGAGATTCGTGATGTATTTGCGGCGATTGAGGAGCCGGCGGATTTCGTTCAGGACGTTGCGGTCGCGCGAAGAATCCCAGGCGGCGAACCTCGTTTCCAGCTCACGGTCGATGTCGCTCCTCATGCCTTCGAACTTCTTCTCCGCGGCTTCGAGCTGCGGCCGGACGCTTTCATCGCCGTCTTTCAGCTCTTCGATTGCCATGTTCAGCTCGAAGACTTCTTCGAGCAGTTCCGGCGGAACGTCCTTTGTCCCCTGCTCGCCGATATCGAAGCCTTCGAGTTTCAGGAGATACAGGGAGCGCTGAATCGGGTCTTTCAATACCCGATAGCCGTCGTTCAGGAGCGCGGTGGCATCGAGCGATTGCTGCTTCTCGGCTTCGCTTTTGCGGGCGAACATGTCGGGATGCCATTTGCGGCTGAGGGTGTAGAAGCGCTTCTCGAGATCCTTCAGGTCGATTGAAAGATTGGGCGGCAGTTCGAAGAATTCGTAGTAGGTCATCGCTTCGTGGAGCGGGGACAGACAGAACTGTCCGCCTTTTCGCAACGGCGGCGAAAAGGGGACAGTTTAGTCTGTCCCCTCAGGCCGAAAAAGAGGTTCCGCAGCCACAGGATTTTTTGGCATTGGGGTTCTCGAACACGAATCCGGACTGCATCAGCGATTCCTGGTAATCGAGCGTCATGCCGTGGAGATAGAGGAGGCTCTTGGGGTCGATGAAAATGTGGACGCCGTCGAATTCGAAGACCTTGTCTTTGGGACGCGGTTTGGTATCGAACTTGAACTGATAGCTGAGTCCGGAACAGCCGCCGCCGAGCACACCGAGACGCAGGCCCGCGCCGGAATCGGCGGGGACGCCCATTTTGGCGAACGCCTGGCGGATCTTTTCGACCGCTTTGGGCGTGACCTGAATCTCGTGAGTGGCTTCGGCTGGCGTCATTTACGCTACGGTTTGCTCCGCGGGATTTTTCGCCGCCTGCTTGGCCCGGTAATCGGCGATGGCGGCCTTGATGGCGTCTTCGGCGAGCACCGAGCAGTGGATCTTCACGGGCGGCAGGCTGAGTTCGTTGACGATGTCGGTGTTCTTGATGTTGAGCGCTTCGTCGACGGTCTTGCCCTTCAGCCATTCGGTGGCGAGCGAGGAACTGGCAATCGCGCTGCCGCAGCCGAAGGTCTTGAACTTCGCTTCTTCGATGACGCCCGAAGCGTCGTTGACGCGGATCTGCAGCTTCATGACGTCGCCGCACTCGGGGGCGCCGACCATGCCGGTGCCGACATCGGGCGAGTTCTTGTCGAGCGAGCCGACGTTGCGCGGATTGTTGTAGTGATCGAGAACTTTATCGGAATATGCCATGGCGATTCTCCTGAAACTTTTTCGTTAGCTTAGTGGTTCACCCACGCTACCTTCGTGAGGTCGATGCCTTCCTTCGCCATTTCATAGAGCGGCGAAAGTTCACGCAGCTTGCCGACGACGTGGATCAGTTTGTCGGCGACGTAATCGATTTCTTCCTGAGTGTTGAAGCGGCCGATGCCGAAGCGGATGGACGAGTGAGCGATGTCATCGCCGAGGCCGAGCGCTTTGAGCACGTAGCTCGGTTCGAGCGTGGCCGAGGTGCAGGCCGAGCCGCTCGAGACGGCAACGTCGTTGATGCCCATCAGCAGCGATTCGCCTTCGACATAAGCGAAGCTGACGTTGAGCGAATGGGGCAGACGATGCTCCCAGCTGCCGTTGAGGTAGATTTCGTCGAGGCCGGCGAAGAGCTTGTCCTTGAGGCGATCGCGCAGGGCCCTGAGGCGCTTCGATTCCTCGGGCATTTCGGCGTGGCAGATGGCCGCGGCTTCGCCGAGTCCGGCGATGCCGGGGACGTTGAGCGTGCCGGAACGCATGCCGCGTTCATGGCCGCCGCCATCCATCTGGGCGGTTAACTGGACGCGCGGGGCGCGGCGGCGGACGTAGAGCGCGCCGACGCCTTTCGGGCCGTACATCTTGTGGGCTGTGATCGACATGATGTCGATGTTGTCCCTGTTGACGTCGACCGGGACCTTGCCGATGGCCTGCACGCCGTCCGTGTGGAAGAGGACGCCGCGCTCGCGGCACATTTTGCCGATTTCCTGAATGGGCTGGATGACGCCGATTTCGTTATTGGCGTACATGATGCTGACGAGGATGGTTTTGCCGGTGAAGGAATCCTTCAGCATGTCGAGATCGACGAGGCCGTCGCGTTTCACCGGCAGGTAGGTGACGCGGAAGCCGTGCTTTTCGAGCTTCTTGCAGGTATCGAGAACGGCCTTGTGCTCGGTGGCGGCAGTGATGATGTGGTTGCCTTTTTCGGCATACATCTCGGCCACGCCCTTGATGGCGAGGTTATCGGACTCGGTGGCGCCGCTGGTGAAGATGATTTCCTTCGCGGTGGCGCCGATGAGGTCGCCCACCTGCTTGCGGGCTTTCTCAACAGCCTGTTCGGCGGCCCAGCCGAATTCGTGGTTGCGGCTGGCG
>DASPQQ010000214.1:0-11443 GCA_035624885.1 Bryobacteraceae bacterium
AAGGTACGGCGCGGCGACGGTTACGGGTCCGGGTTTATCGGAAAACATGGCATCGCGCTCCACCTGCTGCACGATCCAGGTCGATCCCGCGAAGGCATTGGCGTTGGCGACGTGATCGAAGTGGTCGTGCGAGAGAGCGAAGTACGTGATGTCTTTCGGCGCGTAGCCAGCTGCAGCGAGCTGCGATTTCAGGGTCTTCGTGACGATCATCCGCGTCGCGCCGCGCTTCTGATCGCCCCTGCCGGCTTCCACGTCGCTGTCCGCAATCACGCCGCTGTCCCACAGCAGCGTGCCCTTCGGATGCACGATCAGGTAGGACACACACACCATATCCGTGGCGGAGACCTGTTCCTTCGTGAAGTGAAAGCTCGCAGGATCGATGCCCTGCAGCACGCCGGCATCGAAGACATAAAGTTTGAGGTTCTGGGCCGGAGCCGCTCCGGCCAGCGCGGCCGCGAACGAGACGGCGAGACAGAAATTCCGCATAGATACAGACACCCTATACGAGCGAGGTGCGCGCCGCAAGCCTTCAGGCGCGGATCGCGCGCAGCAGGCGATACTCCCACGCGCCCGACTTCATCTGCTCATAAACAGCCGAGCCCGGCACGGCGAGGAAGTTGTCGATCATGGCGTCCCTGCCGCCGAATGCCTGCGCGCGCGTCGCGGCCACGTGGTCGCAGGAGGCGAGGACGTTGGGCGTGATGTCGCGCTCTTCCACGATGCGGAACCCGAGCGGCTCGAGCAGCGCCCGCACTTCCAGCCAGCGCGGCACGGGAAGCAGGTCCGTATAGAGGAATCTGCCGCCTTTCACGAGTACCCGTTTCACTTCGCCATAGAAAGCGCGCAGGCTGGGGTAGGTGTGGGACGATTCGACGTTCGTCACCACATCGAACGATCCGTCTTCGAATGGCAGATGCTCGGCATCGCCCACTTCGAAGCGGGCGCGTTGATGGGTCTTGCGGCAGAAGGCCACTGCTTCAGGCGCCAGATCGACTCCGGTCGCGATGGCTCCGAAAGTCTCCGCCATCAGCGCCACCGTGCCGCCGCGCCCGCATCCCACGTCGAGCACGCGGAGCCCTTCGAGCTGCGTGCTGCCGATCAGCTCGAATGCCAGCCGCACGGAACTGGGATTGAAGACGTTCGCCGGCACTTCAAAGCGCGCTTCGTCGCCGCCGTTCACGCTGATATAGCCGTAGTTGAGGAAGAACGAAGCATCGCCGACGCCCGATTGCGCAAGGCGGCGTGAGACGTCGTTATAGAACTCCCGGTAGTTTTCCTTGGCGGCCACGTTGGGCGCATCGCCGTGGAGGGCCGGCGCGTCGGGCACGGCTTTTTCCAGAACCGGCAGCCCTGCCGCCCCGGTTACCGCGCCCATTTTCGCTTTCTCGACCAGCAGAGCCAGTTCCCCGATGGTCGGCGCCTGGAACATGCGCAGCACGGGCAGCTCGATCTGGAACCGGTCGCAGATTTCCGCCGCGATCTGCGCGGCCAGCAGCGAATGCCCGCCGAGATCGAAGAAACGATCGTTGACGCCGATCGAAGCGACACCCAGTTGCGCACCCCAGATCTCGGCGAGACCGCGTTCCGTCTCGGTCTTCGGCTCGACGTACGCCGTGACCAGATTCGGCCGCGGATGGCGTTCAACGCCGGCGGCCTTCTCATTCCCGCCATCGGCATGCCGCACCCACGCCTGCAGCCGCTCGGCCAGATTCGTCACCACCAGCATGCGCGAGCAGCCTGGCACGCCCAGCAGCCGGAGAAACGCTTCCCGCCCCTCGGGGGGATGGATTGCCGCCGGGATCGCGGCGCTCTGCGCTTCGGCCGCGTTGTCCCACGCGTCCCAATCGACACTGAGCCAGTTCTCTCCGCCTTTGAGCGCCAGCGCATCCAGCACGGCGTTGGCCGCGGCGTACGCGGCAAGGCCCAGCCCGCCCAGCGTGGTCGAAATCGAGGATTGCAGCACCCAGCGCTTCGGCTCGCGCCCGCGCATCGCATCCAGCAGATGGTAGAGTCCGCGCAGCTTCGGGGAGAACTGGGCTTCGGCGATCTCCGGGCCGGTTTCGGCCGCCGCCCCGAACGCCCCGGCATCGATTCGCGCCGCGCCATGGACCACCAGATCGATCGGCCCGAACTGCGCGATCGCCTGCTCGACCGCCGCGGCCACCTGGTCTTTCCTGTTGAGATCGGCCGCGATGACCGATACTTCGTCCCGCACCGCGCGCATCTTTTCAAGACGCGCAGCGATCTCTTCGTCCGCCGGCTGCACGGAGCGCGCCAGCAGGATCAGTCGCGCGTTCAGGCGCTGGAAGACACCTTCCGCAAGACTGAGCCCCAGGTGCCCGAGCCCGCCCGTAATCATCACCACCGGCTTCTCCGGCAGATTTGCCGCCGGCCTGATCGCGGGAATCGGTACCGGTTCGAAAGTCTCGACATATCGCCGGCCGCCGCGCAACGCGACGGCAGGCTCCGGCGCGCCGGCCGCAAATTCGGCGATGATCAGGTCCGCGACCCAGGGATCTTCATCAACATCGATATGGGCAACGCGCAGGCCGGGATGCTCCTGCGGCAGCACCCGCGCCGCGCCGACGCTCAGCGCGCGATTGGGATCGAGCCAGTCTCCCGGATGCACCAGCGCCGTGCCGCGCGCCACCAGCAGAGTCGGCAGCGGACGGACTGTCTGCTGGCTGCTCAGCGCATGCGCGAGCTGCAGCGGGCCGAGCAGGCTCACGTCGCGGGCCGTATCGAGATCGGTTTCGCCCGGCGGCGTCGCCGGCCAGCAATCGATCACGCCGGCAAGCCGCGCGCCCGTGGAACAAACCTTCCGCGCCAGTTCATGAAAATCCACGCTGCCGCGCTTCTCCACCACCGGCGCCGCGCCCAGAGCTTTCAGGCGGCTTGCGACATTGGCGCCGAGCCCGGTTCCTTCGTCAAGCACCAGCACGCGCCGGCCATGAAGAGCATTCAGATCGCGTGTCGCCGGCGGCGCCTCACGCCAGAGCGGCCGGTGGAACCAGTGAGATGTATCGCGCTCCTCCTCCGCCCGGGAAGCCGCGGGCTTCGCGCCCACCCAGTAGCTTTCGCGCTCGAATGGATAGGTCGGCAGGCTGACGCGCCTGCGCTTTTCGTGCCGATGGAAACCGTCCCAGTCGACCACCACGCCGTTCACCCACAGATGGCCAAGCGAAGTGAGCATCTGCTGGGTATCGGGCTTCCGGCTGTCCGGCCCGGGCAGCGACGCGAGACAAAGCGCCGGCTTGCCGTTTTTCTTCGTCGCCTCCATCGCGAATGTTGCCAGTGTGTTGCCGGGACCCGCCTCGAGACAGATCGCGTTCTTCGTCTCGCCCAGGGTCCTCATGGCGTCGGCGAAGCGGACGGGAGAGCGCAACTGCGCGCTCCAGTATCCGGGTTGAGCGACGGAAGCATCGGCCCACTTCCCGTGGAGGGTTGCGACGAATGGCAGGCTCGGCGGCGAGAGCTTCAGGCGCGAGACGAAGTCCTCGAACCTCGCGAGGATCGGATCCATCATCGACGAATGGAACGCGTGCGACGTGTGCAGCCGGCGCGCCGCAATACCTTCGGCCGTCAGCGCCTTTTCCACCTTCCCGATCGCCGCCGTCGGGCCCGAGAGTACGCAAAACCCGGGCGCATTGATCGCCGCCAGCGACACGCGGTGGTCGAGAAAGCGATTGAGCGGTTCTGCCGGCGACATCACGGCCAGCATGGAACCCCGCGGCAAAGCCGAAATCAGCTTCCCGCGCCGCGCGATCACCTGCAGCGCGTCTTCGAGCGTCATCACGCCCGCCAGCGCCGCGGCGACGTATTCGCCGACGCTGTGGCCGATCATCGCCGCCGGCTGAACTCCCCACGAGCGCCACAACTCCGCAAGCGCGAACCCAACCGCGAACAGCGCCGGTTGCGCGTACTTCGTGTCCTTCAATTCCTCGGCCGCCATCCCGCGCCGGCGCGCGCCGGGAAACAGCAACGCGCGCAGGTCGGCGCCGAGCGCGGGCTTCAGCAGTCTGGCGCAATGATCAACCGTCTTGCGGAATACCGGCTCCGTCCTGTACAGCCCCGCGCCCATCCCCGGATACTGCGACCCCTGGCCCGGGAACATGAAGATGACGCTGCGCTCGTCATCGACGCCATCCATCTGCGCGCCTCCCGGCACCAGCGCCCGGCGATGCTTGAAAAATCTCCGGCCAGCCTGCAGGGTAAAGGCGACATCGGCGGGATCGAGTTCGGGATGCGCTTCGAGATGCGCCTGCAGGCGCTCGGTCACCCTGCCGAGCGCCGCTTCGCTGCGCGCCGAAAGGATCATCAGCTGATGCGGCCGGACAAACTTTTCCTTCTCCGGCGCGGGACGCCGCGGCGCCTCCTCCACCACCAGATGCGCATTCGTTCCGCCCACGCCGAACGAACTCACGCCCGCGCGGCGCGGATGGCCGTTGCGCGTCCACGGCAGCAGATTCGTCGCCACGAAGAACGGGCTCGAAGCCAGATCGATGGCGGGATTCGGAGCCGTGTAATGCAGCGTCGGCGGAATGGCCTGATGCTGCAATGCAAGAACCGTCTTGATCAGCCCCGCCACGCCCGCCGCGCAGGAAAGATGGCCGAAGTTCGATTTCACCGAACCGATGCCGCAGAACCCGCGCGTCGAAGTGCTGGCGCGGAAGACTTCCGTCAGCGCCGAAACCTCGATGGGATCGCCGAGAATGGTTCCCGTGCCGTGCGCTTCCACATAGCCGATCGAATCGGCCGCAACGCCGGAAGACTCATGTGCGGCGCGAACCGCCGCGGCCTGGCCGCGATAACTCGGCGCCGTATAGCCGACCTTGTCGTTGCCGTCGTTGTTCAGTCCCGTGCCAAGAATGACGGCGCGGATGTTGTCGCCCGCCTGCAGCGCGTCTTTCAGACGTCTCAGCACCACGAGTCCGACGCCGCTGCCCACGATCGTTCCCTGCGCGTTGGCGTCGAACGGCCTGCAATGCCCGTCGGGTGAAAGAATCGATCCCGCGGTGTAGAAATAGCCGCCGCGCTGCGGAACCTTCACGGTGACGCCGCCGGCGAGAGCCATATCGCAGCGGCCATGTTCCAGACTTTCGCACGCGAGCGAAACCGCGACCAGCGAGGTCGAGCACGTGGTCTGCACGGCGACGCTCGGCCCTTTGAGATTGAGCCGGTAGGAAACCTGCGTACAGAGGTGATCCTTGTCGTTGGTCACCATCAGCGTCATCCCGTCGACGTACTTCAGCGATTCGAGATTGTTGTGCAGGTGATAGAGATAGCTGCTGAGTTCGCAGCCGCCGAACACGCCGATCGCGCCGGGATAGCGGGCCGGATCGTAGCCCGCGTCTTCCAGCGCTTCCCACGCGGTCTCGAGAAACAGACGATGCTGCGGATCGGTCAGCGCCGCGTCGCGCGCCGAAAAACCGAAGAACTGCGCATCGAACTGATCCACCCCATCCAGCACGGGCGCGGCGTTGACATAGCCGGGCAGCCGCGAAATGTGATCCGGAATGCCCGCGGCGCGCATCTCATCCGGCGTGAGAACCGCGATCGACTCCACGCCTTCAGCGAGGTTTTTCCAGAACTGATCGAGATCGTTCGCGCCCGGAAAACGGCCGCGCATCCCGATGATCGCGATCGGCTCAGCGCGCTTCACTGGCGGTGATCCTGAGTTGAACTTCCACGGGAACGTCGCCCTGACCTGAAATAAAGAGAGTTCCGGCGTAGTCCGCGCCGGCGTCGTAAGTGCCCGCTTCGAGCGGCAGGCTGAGCCGGAGAGTGCCTTCCTCTCCTGGCCCCAGTTCAATGTTGTCGGAAGCAATGGAAATCTGCGGCGCAAACGCCGGCCCCACGCCATCGCTGCGGCGCACGTCGCTCGCCGAGCAGCGGATCGTCGCGGGCGCGTCGGTCGTGTTCGATACCGAAAGCGAAGCCGACGCGACTTCCCCGAGCGGGGCCTTCATGTGCAGCACCACCGGAGGCTCCTTTTCCTCTTTTTCCAGCAGTTCGAGGAAATACGCATCTTCATACTGCGCGCGAATTTCGTTCAGCCCGTTCAGAAGATCGAAATAAAGATGTCCTGCCTGTTCGAGATAACCGGGCAGTTTGCGGGACATCGATTCCGATGCCGTCCGCTGCAGCTCCTCGGGCGAAATCTCGCCCGCCGCCACGCGGTCGAGCTGCGCCCGGTAAGCCTTCATCGCGCGCGCGTTCAGCCGGCCGGCGTATTCGGAAAGCTGCCAGGACCACTGATTGGGATCGGGCGAGATCCCGGGCGCCGCCAGCTCCCCGGCATCCTCGGAATAAATCGCGCCAATTCGCACCAGTCCGGTGAGAAAAGCCGCGCCCAATTCATAGAGTTTTCGGGAATATTCGGCGCCGTGCGCCTGCGCAAAACGCGCGTAATGATCCTGAAATACGGTCGGCGGCAACTCGCCGCGCGACACGCGCTCCAGCACTTCCTGATACAGCCTGAGGGTCCTGGCCGATTGCGCCGTCGAGCGCGCCATGAACTGCGAATAAAGAACAGACCAATCGGCCGGTCCGCCCCCGACGAACCCGGTCATGGACTGTTTTTCCCACAAAAAGCCGGCGTAAGTCAAATGAAAATCGGGCTTAACCGGCTTTTGGCGCGGCGCGATCCGCGCTCTGTGCGGATTATTACCAGAACCGCTCTCAGAGCGGCTGCCGCAGCCAGTTCTCGAACTCGGAACGGTAGCCGCGGCTCAGACTGAGCTCGGTTCCGGTCTTGAGAATCACCGCGTAATCGCCGTGCGTGCGCGGCTGCAGTTCCACGATGCGGCTGGTATTCACCATCGTCGAGCGGTGAACCCGCACGAACTTCCGCGGATCGAGCCGCCCCTGGAGCTGGCCGACCGTCGCGCGGTAAAGGTACTCTTTGTTACCGGCGTGAAGATTCACGTAAACGCCCGCGGCCTCGATCCAGTCGATATCGCCAACATCGAGGAACACGACGCGGCCACTCGATTTGATCAGCAGGCGCTCGAGATAGGGTGCCGGTTTGGGCCGCGCCATCCGATGATCGAGCAGAGACGCGAAACGCCGGCCCAGTTCTCCCGCGGCGCGGTTGCGAATGTACTTTCTGCCGCGCTCGAGCGCCGCTTCGAAGCGTTCGTCGCTGAAGGGCTTGAGCAGGTAGTCGAGCGCGCTGGCCTCGAAGGCGGGAATCGCGTAGTGGTCGTAGCCGGTGATGAAGATCGTGAACGGCGCGGCCTCGGGCGCAATCTGTTTCAGCACTTCGAAGCCGTTCATGCCCGGCATCTGGATATCGAGAAAAAGAAGATCCGGCGCGTGCTGGCGAATGAGCCGCACCGCTTCGGCTCCGTCGCGGCCCACGCCCACGATCCCGACATCCGGCTGCTTCTCGAGCAGGTCCAGAATGCGCGTTCGCGCCGGGTGCTCGTCGTCAACCACCAATACGCGAATGTTCTCCATACTCCCCGATCAGTTCGCAGGCCTGAGCGCCGGCGCGCCGGAGCGGAATGCTCAGGTCGACGCGCACGCCTTTGTCCGGCTCGCTGTGAATCCCGAATGTCCTTTCGCGATCGCCGTAAAGACGGCGCAGGCGCTCGCGGGTGCTCGCAATGCCGAGACCGCGCTGTTTTTCCGGATCCCAGCCGGGCGGCAATCCCGGGCCATTGTCTTCCACCTGAAGACGCAGCCGGCCGTCTTCCCGCCACGCGCGGACTTCGACAATGCTGTGATCCAGATGCGCCGACGCGCCGTAGCGGATGGCATTCTCCACCAGAGGCTGCAGAATGAACGTCGGAACCAGCGCATCCTGTAAACCGGGCTCGATGTCGATCGACGTCTCCAGCCGTTCCTCAAAACGGATCTTCTGCAGGTCCAGATAGCGCTCGATGAAAGTCAGTTCCTGCACCAGCGGAATCTCCTGATCGTTATCGGACGACATGGAGATTCTGAGCAGTTCGCCCAGTTGCTCGATCATCCTGCGCGCGGTACGCGGCTCGCGCTCCACTTTCGCGGAAATCGTATTCAGCGTGTTGAAGAGAAAATGCGGGTGCAGCTTCGCTCGCAGTGCCTCGAGGCGCGCCTGCGACAGCAGCCGCTCGAGCTCCGCCGTCCGCACCTCCCTCTGCCGCAGGCTGCTCGCGTAGTCGAACAGCAGATAGGTCGCCAGCAGCATCCAGTAAACGAAAAAGCGGCTCTGAAAAGCGCGCGCCAGAACGTCCTGCGGCAGGGGAAACGGCTGCCCGCCCGTGCGCAGCAGCGCGTTCGCCTCGGTGTCGATATAGAGGTTCAGCGCGGTGAAGACCAGGCTGAAGGGGATGTGCACGACGAAGCGCTTGAAGATGGCTTCGCGCGACAGCGGCATCCAGCGGTCGAGGCCCACGATCAGCGGCGCGAGCAATGCCCACACTCCCCAGGTGATCAGCGATCTGGCGAGCGACCCCTCCCGGGTCGCCGTGCGGTTCGTCAGCGCAAAAGCCGCCGACGTCAATGCCACCTGGAAGCTCCAGAAGAAAACCCCCGGCAGCCACCGTTCGGCCTGGCGCCACTGGATCGGGCCTTCCCGCCGGGCCCCCGGCACGTCCTTCTCCTTCGGCATGGACCCTGCCATGATATACGTTTCTTTACAGAAGTGATAGCGGGGCCGAGGGGGCTGGGCGCCCTTCGGTTTGCTACATTTCCCGAGCATTTCGTTACAAATACGGTGTATCGCTTGTCCGCAAGGCATATACTAACAGCCATCAGGAGAGATTTATCCATGCAACAGATCCTTCGTTTGAGCTTCACGGGCCTCGCCGCCAGTCTGGCGATGTTTGGCGCGGGATTGCCGGCCGTGGATGGGCCGGTGACGTTTTCGAAGGACATCGCGCCAATCATGCAGCAGCATTGCCAGAACTGCCATCAGCCGGATGCGGCGGCGCCGATGTCGCTGATCACCTATAAGGACGTCCGGCCGTGGGCGAAGGAGATCAAGCGCCGCACGCTGCTGCGCGACCGCCAGGGTGTCATGCCGCCCTGGTTTGTGGAGAAGGATTTCGGCATCACGAAGTTCAAGAACGATCCCTCGCTGAGCGACCTCGATCTGGCGAAGATCGCGAAGTGGGTGGATGACGGGGCTCCGGAAGGCAATCCCGCCGATATGCCGCCGCCGAAGGAACTCGGTGGCAACAGCCACTGGACCGCCGGCGAACCCGATCTGATTCTGAAGACCGCGTGGATCAACGTGAAGGCCAGCGCGCCCGATTACTTCGGCGAGCTGCCTTCGATTCCGACCGGGCTGCTCGAAGACCGTTACGTGAAGTCGGTCGAGATGCGGGAAGAGAACGATTACGATGGCACGAGCGGGCGCCAGACGGTGGGTTCGCGCTACGTGATCCACCACATGATCTGGACCGTGAACGTGCCCGGCATGCCGGCCAGCGCGGAAGACTTCAACCCCGATACGGCAAGCGGAAGCTGGCCCATCCACGAAGTGGGCCGCAACGCCGATTTCTTCCCTGAAGACGCGGGCAAGCTTCTGCGCGCGGGCTCGGTGCTCAATCCCTATTCGATTCACACGCATTCGAACGGCCGCGATACGCGTGCGCGTCTGCTCTACGGCTTCCGTTTCTATCCGAAGGGTTATAAGCCGGTGACGCGTTATGCGCCGCGCTCGCTGGGCGATGGCGGCAACGTGGAACTGGCCGCCAGCACGGCCGATCAGCGCTTCGACGCCTATCAGGTGCTCGAGGAACCGACCAAGATCAAGAGCTGGGAGCCGCACATGCACGCGGCGGGCAAGCGGATGTGCCTCGAAGCCATCTGGGGCCATACGATCGAGACTCTGAGCTGCGTCGGTTACGACCACAACTGGGTGATCGTCTACGATTTCGATGACGATTACGCGCCGCTTCTGCCGAAAGGCACGATCCTGCATCTGATCGGATATTTTGATACGACGGCGGCGAACAAGAACGTGACCGATCCGCGGAACTGGAAGGGATCGGGCAACATCTCGATCTCGAACATGTTCCACGATAACGGTGAGAGCATCGCGCTCACCGAAGAGCAGTTCTTCGCCGAAATGGAACGGCGCAAACAGAAGCTGCACTGGACGGACAAGGACGATGTGATCCTCGGCTGCCCGCTGTGCAACACCAGGCCTCTCCCGGTGAACAACGAGCCGAAGAACACGCCGCGCAATGCGACTTCGACGGGCACGGGAGCGGGCGGACAGTAAGGTTTTTGAGATGAAGCGTTTTCTGATTCAGACAGCAGTGGTGTGCGCTGGAGTTTTACTCTCCGGCGCGATGGCGGACGCGCAGTACATGCGTTTGCGGGGATTGTCGGTGGCACCGGCCTATGAAGGCTGGCGGCCGCTGGCGGATGGCACGTTCGAGATCATCTTCGGCTACATGAACTCGAACTGGGAAGAAGAGTTCGACCTGCCGGTGGGCCCGGACAATCACTTCGAGCCGGGCAATGCGGACCGCGGACAGCCGACGCATTTTTATCCGCGCCGGAACCGCTATGTTTTCCGCGTCCATGTGCCGAAGGACTTCGGCAAACAGGAACTGGTGTGGACGCTGACGACCAACGGCAAGACCCTGAAAGCCTATGGTTCGCTCACGCCGGATTATCTGCTGAACGACATCTCGATGGAGAGCGACAACGGATCGCTCAGCGGCGCGACCATCACAACGCCCGAGATCCGCATGAACACGGCGCCGCAGATCGAAGCGGTTGGCGACAGTATTCGCACCGTAAAAGTGGGCGAGACGCTGGTGCTCGCCTCGCATGCGATCGACGACGGGTTGCCGCCCACGCGCGAGCGCGGCAACCGCAACATCGGCAGCCGGCTGGCTGAAGAAGCCGGAGTCCAGGATCTGCGTCTGGTGCCGCCGCGTCAGGTCACGCAGTCGAGCGCGGTGGGCGGGCTCTGGGTATCGCTGATCAAGTACCGCGGACCGGGCAACGTCGACATCGAGCCGGCGCAGATCAAGACGTGGGAAGACACGCGGCCCTCGGCGAACTCTCCGTGGGCGCCCAGATGGGTGCCGCCGCCGGCGCCGGGAGACGGCAAGTGGCAGGTGACGGTGAAGTTCGATCAGCCGGGCGAGTATGTGCTGCGCTGGCATGCCTCGGATGGCGGCCTTTACACGGATACGGACGTCAAGGTCACGGTCACGAAGTAATTCAATGATGAGAAAGCTTTCCATAACAGCGGCCCTGCTGCTGACAATGACGCCCGGAGTGTCGGCAAAAACCTGGATCGGTCAGGTGACGGACCAGCACTGCACGCCGGAGCACAAGGCAATCGAAGGCGATGACGCGCGCTGCATCGTGTTCATCGCCAACGACCATCAGGTCTATACCATCGACAACCAGGACGCGGTGAAACCGCATATCGGCCATGACGTGCAGATCACCGGCACGCTGAAGGAAGAGATGGTGATCGGAATCAGCT
>DASPQQ010000215.1:0-2514 GCA_035624885.1 Bryobacteraceae bacterium
ATCACCGCCGCGCTCACGAGAAATGGCGCCACCCAGTAGCCCTTGTCAAAGAGATCCCCATACACCACGGCCGTGAATGATGCCACGAAGGCGCCGACCATATTCATCACACCGGTCACGGTTCCGCTGAACTGCCCGCCCACATCCATTGGAACCGCCCAGGCAGGGCCGATCACCCATTCGAGAAAAAAGAACGAGGCGGCCAGACAAAGGATCGAGGTGGTCGTCTGCGACGTCAGCGCGGCGGGAACGACAAATGCCGCGGCCAGCAGAAATCCGGGCGCGGCCACCACCCGGCGCGCCAGACGCGCATCGGCCGTGCGGCGGAATATCAGGTCCGACAGAGACCCGCCCGTGATGTCGCCGATCATCCCGGCGAACAAAGGGACTGAAGCCCAGAAACCCAGCGCCGCCAGCGACAGATGCCGGTGCTCCCGCAGATAGGTGGGATACCAGGTGAGATAAAAATTGGTTCCGAAGAAGAAGCAGCCATAACCGGCCGCAATGAACCACATATTCGGAGACAGCAGAATCTTTCTCCATGGCGTCGGCGGACGGTTATCGTGCAGCGCCCGGACATTGCCGTTGTCGTTGGTTCCGCGGATCACCGCGAGTTCACCGGGGTTGACTCCGCGATGCTCCTCGGGGAGATTTCGATAAAGCAGACTGAACGCGATCGCCCAAACCACGCCCAGCGACCCGAATATGTAAAAGATGGCCCTCCATCCGAATGCCCGCATAATGGCGCTGGCGATAAACGGCGTGATGGCAACCGCGAACCGGCTGAAGAAGTGAGTCGTGCCCTGAATCCGGCCGCGCTCGCTGCGCGGAAACCAGAGTTGCATGCCGCGGCTCGCGACGGGAAACGCGCCGGCTTCGCCCAGTCCAAGAAGAAAGCGCGCGCTGAAGAGCGAGCCCATTCCGAAAGCCGCGCCGGTCATGACCGCGGCGGCCGACCACCAGCTCATGATTACCGTCAGCACTTTCCTCGGCCCGAACAGATCCCCGAGCCATCCGGCCGGCGCCTGTCCCAGCGCATAGGCCCAGGTAAATGCCGCCAGAACCAGTCCCATCGCACTTTTGCTCAGGCCGAACTGCTTTGCAATTTCCGGTTGCGCTACCGAGATGTTGCTGCGATCCATGTAGCAGATCAGGTACATGAGGCTGATCAGGAAAAGAATCCACCAGCGCGTGCGGCTGGCGCGCCCGCCGGATTCGCCGGAGAGAACTTTCGGGCTGGTCGCAATGGCCGTGCGTTGGCTTCCCATGACCCCTCCGCTTCGGGAATTCAGACCAGAGCGGGCTCCCTGTCGCGAGCGCACTCGACCGGGACATTCGTCTCGGCCGACTGGTCGGCGGCGCGATAAACCTGCATGACCAGGCGCGCCTCCTCGGCCGTCACCAGCGGCTGTTTGCCCAGCGCGACGCACTCCAGGAAGTGCAGCGTTTCGTTCTCCATCGGCCCGGCATAAACATGATTGACTTTTTCGCCCGGCATCGACGAGATCGGGAACTGGATGCCCTTTTGCATGGTCGTCACGTAAACATCGCGATGCGTGTCGTCCACCATGACGGCGCCTTCGGTTCCGACGAACTCGATCCATGTCGTCGAGAAGTTCGGATAGGCCGGCGGCAGCACCCATCCGGCGCCGATCGTGAAGGCCGTGCCGTCATCCATCGTCACCACGATCCACACGCAGTCCGGCACGTTGTACTGCGCGCCCATGATCTTCTTCACTTCCTGGGCGTAAACCCGCACCGGACGGCGCGGCGCCAGACACCACAGAACGAAATCGATGTCGTGCGTCGCTTCCATCGCAGCCGGTGAAAGCTTCACCCGTCCGCCGATTTTCTTGCCCAGATTCCGAGTGATGTGGCGGCTCACCAGCGCGCTGACGGGCTGCCCGATCGTGCCATCCTCGATCGAGCGCTTCACGTAGGCGTACTTCGGATTGAAGCGCTGCGAATAGCCGATAGTGAAGAACAGATTTTTTCCCTTCGCCAGGGCGATCAGCTCATCGGCCTCGCTCAGCTCCATCGCGATCGGCTTCTCAAGAAAGACGTGCTTGCCGGCGAGCATACTCTCTTTGGCGATCGGATAGTGCGTCGGCTCCGGTGTGGTCGAGATCATCACGGCGTCGATCGTCTTGTCTTCGACGATAGTCCGGTAATCGGTGCTCGCCGAGACCGGGTTGGTCATGCCCGCGACCTCGCGCAGGCGCTCCTCCCGGATTTCCGCAATATGAAGTTGATTCACCCACGGGCTTGCCGCCGCCGCGACCGCCCGGATTCCGCCGCACCAGCCTGTACCGATAATCCCCAGATTGATTTTTCGCATGATTGAGTGCATCCGCCGGCCACGCTTCCCAGGGTGGCTCAACTTTCCCTACAAGTCTATACAAGACGCAAGGCCCGACTTCAGCTGCCCAGGAGGTTTCCTCGACCTCTCCTGTCTGCCCGCTGTATGATCGTCTGTCGTGACCGCCGCGACGCCCGCATTCATCGAAACCGTTC
>DASPQQ010000216.1:0-4467 GCA_035624885.1 Bryobacteraceae bacterium
TGCAGCGCGCGCCCCGTGCGCACGCGCTCGATGCTCTGCTCGAGCTTTTTGATCCGGATCGCGATGCGCCGCCGGTCCGTTTCGAGTTTCGTTTCACCCGGACCGCGCGTGCCGATGCCGCCGCCGAGCCGCGAGAGCGACGTTCCCTGCCCCGCCAGACGCGGCAGCATGTATTTGAGCTGCGCCAGTTCCACCTGCAGCCGGCCTTCCGCCGTGCGCGCGCGCCGCGCGAAAATGTCGAGGATCAGCTGCGTCCGGTCGATCACCCTGGTCCCCGTCGCGCGCTCCAGATTGCGCTGCTGCGTGGGCGTCAGCTCGTGGTCCACGATCACCACGTCGGCGTGATGGGCTTCCGCCAGTTCCTTCAGCTCTTCGACTTTTCCATGTCCGATCAGCGTCGCCGCGTCGACGGCCGGGCGCACCTGAAACACTTCGGCCACAATCCCGGCGCCGGCCGAACGCGCCAGTTCCGTCAGTTCGCGGAAAGATTCCGCCGCCGCGGGGGACATGGAACCGCGCCCGCGTTCAAAGCCGGCGAGGATAGCCTTTTCGGGAGACTGCTCGAGGGAGATCGTGTTAGTTGTCGCCGCCCGCTACGGCCGCGAGAGTCGCGGGCTGTGCCGGTGTGCCGGGATGAGCCGACGGGCCGTGCGAGGAGTGCTGAACCGCACGTGTCGTTACCACCGTCGAGATCGCGTGTTTGAAGATCAACTGCTCCTGGTTGTTGGTCTCGAGCACGAGCGAATACTTGTCGAAGCTCTTGATGCGGCCGGAAAGCTTCACGCCGCTCAGCAGGTAGATCGTTACCAGACCCTTTTCTTTGCGCGCATTGTTTAGAAAACTATCTTGTATGTTTTGCGCCGGCTTATCCATGTCTTCTTTCTCTGGCCCCGAATCGAATCATAAATACAGCAACCGCGGTTTTCATCCCGCAACTACCCACGCTACGGACAACACACCAGGGCTCCCGGTATTGTAACTCAGCAGCAACTCCATTTGAATGCCTGGTCATCCTTATACTGAAAAAAACCATGCCCACATTCGTACGTTTTCAACGCGAAGGCGCTGCCGCTCACGGTTTGCTCACGTCCGGTCAGATTGCCGAGCTGCGCGGCGGTCTCTTCGACACGCCCGAGCCCACCGGCCGGACTTTCGATCTCGCCTCGGTCCGCCTGCTCGCGCCCGTGCTGCCGCCGAAGATCCTCGCCGTCGGTCTGAACTACAAGAGCCACCTCGGCGACCGCAAGGTTCCCGCGTATCCGGAGATCTTCTACAAGCCCATCTCATCTCTGCAGGACCCGGGCGGCCCGGTTGTTATTCCGCCGGATGCCATCGACGTTCACTACGAGGGAGAACTGGTGGCAGTAATAGGCCAGACGGTCCATAAGGCGACGCGCGACGAGGCGAAAGCCGCCATCTTCGGCGTCACCTGCGGCAACGACATCTCCGACCGCAACTGGCAGCGCGGCGCCGGCAAGGACCTGCAATGGTGGCGCGCCAAAGGCTGCGACACCTTCGCGCCCCTTGGCCCCGCCATCGTCACCGGCGCCAACTACTCCGATCTCGCGCTCGCGACGCGCCTCAATGGCGTTGTGGTCCAGTCGCAGCGCACCAGCGATCTGATCTTCGACGTGCCTGAAATCATCCGCTTCATCAGCCAGTACGTCACGCTGAACCAGGGCGACATCATCTACACGGGCACGCCTGGGGAAACGAAGCCCATGTCCCCCGGCGACGTCGTCGAAGTCGAAATCGAAGGCATCGGCATCCTGCGCAATGACATCGTGCGAGGTTAGCCTCCCGGTCCCTTTAGACCGGGCGTTCACCTACTCGCTCCCCCTGACTCTCGAGCACCGCGTCAAACCCGGCGCGCGCGTGCTTGTGCCGTTCGGAACAAGAAAACTGACGGGAGTCGTGATCGATGTACACGCGCCTGCAGGCGCGTCCGGCCCGCTCAAAGACGTCCTCCGCCTCTTCGACGAACACCCCGTTCTCGACGCGGAGCTGCTGAGCCTCGGCCGCTGGATGGCGAACTACTACTGCGCGCCGCTCGGCGAAGTGCTTCGCTCCATGCTGCCGCTCGCCTCTGCGACGCGCAGCGGCAAAACGTACTCGCTCACGAGCGCCGGCCGCGATGCCGCGCGGCAACTCTCGATCGCTCCTGAGTCAGAGGACACCACCTCCCAACTGCTAGGCCTTCTCGCCGAACGGTCACTTTCCGAGGCGTACATCAAAAAGAAGCTCCCGCTCGCAGGCCGCGCGCTCAAGTCCCTTGAAAAGCGCGGCTGGCTCATCGCCGAGCAAACCACGCACGAACGCGACCCGCTGCGCGCCCCCTCGCAGAATCTGCGCGTAGCGCTCGCCAACGCCGAACCAGCCACGAAACTCCCGAAAGCCGAGCGCGAACTCCTCGCCTATCTCTCGCTCCATCCCGGCACGCACAACCTCGCCGAACTCGAGCCGATCGTCAAAAACGCCAGCCCCGCCGCCCGCTCGCTCGCACGCAAGCAACTGGTCTCGCTCGCGCCCGAACCGGTCTTCATCAAAAGCGCACCCATCCGCGCCCCGCACGATCTCAACGCCGCACAGCGCGCCGCCTTCGACCTCATCGCCGCCGGCATCGAATCCCGCAAGTTCTGCACGTTCCTGCTGCACGGCGTCACCGGCTCCGGCAAGACCGAGGTCTATCTCAACGCCATCGACACCACGCTCGCCGCCGGACGCAGCGCACTTCTCCTCGTCCCGGAGATCGCGCTGACGCCCGCCGTGGCCGGCCAGTTCTACGCCCGCTTCGGGGATCGCGTCGCCATCCTCCACTCTGCCTTCAGCGATTCCGAACGCGACGGCCAGTGGCGCCGCATCCGCGATGGCGGAGCGAGCGTCGTGGTCGGCACACGCTCCGGCGTCTTCGCGCCCGTGCGCAATCTCGGGCTCATCGTGGTCGACGAAGAGCACGATGCGAGCTACAAGCAGGAAGAGAACCCGCGCTATAACGGCCGCGACGTCGCGATCGTCCGCGCCCAGGCCGCCGGCGCCTGCGTGGTTCTGGGCTCGGCGACGCCGTCGCTCGAAAGCCGCTTCAATGCGGCGTCTTTTGATGGAAAGCCCGGGAAATACACGCTGCTCGAATTACCCGACCGCATCGCCAACCGCCCGCTTCCCGAAGTGCGCGTTGTCGATATGCGCCAGGAGTTCCTCGAGACGCGCAAGCACGCCATCTTTTCGCGTGCCTTCATCGAAGCGATTCGCGAACGGCTCTCGAATCACGAGCAGGCGATGGTGCTGCTCAACCGCCGCGGCTTCGCCACCTTCGTCGCCTGCCGCGCCTGCGGCGAACGCGTCGAATGCGTGAACTGCTCGGTCACGCTCACCTGGCACAAACGGGACCGCCGCCTGCTCTGCCACTATTGCGGCTACGCGGAAAAAGTCCCGAGCGTCTGCCCGAAGTGCGAGAGCGAGCACATCCAGTTCATGGGCTCAGGCTCGGAACGCGTGGAAGACGAACTCCACGGCGAATTTCCCGAAGCGCGCATCGCGCGTCTCGACCGCGATACCGTCACCGGCAAGCGCCATTTCGAAGACATCCTCTCCAACTTCCGCGAACGCAACTTCGACATCCTCGTCGGCACCCAGATGATCGCCAAAGGCCACGACATCCCGAACGTCACGCTGGTCGGCATCGTCTCGGCCGATGTCGGGATCGGCATGCCGGATTTCCGCGCGGCTGAACGCACCTTCCAGATCCTGACCCAAGTCGCGGGACGCGCCGGCCGCGGCGACATTCCCGGGCTCGTCATCCTGCAGACCATCAACCCCGACCACTACGCCATCCGCTTCGCCGCGAATCAGGATTATACAGGCTTCTACGAAAAGGAACTCCAGTTCCGCCGCTTCATGAAGTACCCGCCGTTCGCCGCCATGGCAAATATCCTGGTGCGGGCCGCGAAGCAGGAAGAGGCACTGCGCATGAGCACCGAACTCGGCAATCACCTCACGCCCCCGCCGCCGGACATGAAAGTCATGGGCCCGGCCGAAGCTCCGGTCCCGCGCCTGAAAGCCGAATACCGGTATCAGCTCCTGATCAAATCGGGCAGCCGCAAGGCGCTGAACGAACTGCTCCGCCGGGCCCGCGACTACGCAAGAGCGCAGAAATGGAGCGCAACAGCGCTGGTTATCGACGTTGATCCGTTGACGCTCCTATAGGGACACGCGGCGTTCACCGCGTTACCCCCTCACCACTGCTTGCTCGCAACTTCCTGTTCCACCTGCTTCAAAATCGACGACGTCAGCCGCCGCATCGCATCCGGCAGCCGCACCTGCACGAGCATGCTGTCCTGGCCCATCAAGATCGCCAGCCCGTCGATCGGATCTGTGCCACGCCCAAAAAGCTCCGCCCCGAAACCCTCCTGATTCGCCTGAGTGCGGAACTGGACCACCACGTCGTTCTCGTAGCTCAGGACGTCGTGA
>DASPQQ010000217.1:0-4484 GCA_035624885.1 Bryobacteraceae bacterium
CGGGAGGCAACTCCGCAGCCGCCAGCGCAACCGATTTCACCCTGATCACCGGCGCCGGCACAACCGCACAGACCATCACCTTCGGCGCTCTGAGCAATGTCAGCTTCAGCGCCAACCCGCTCCCGCTCAACGCAACCGCCAGCTCCGGCCTCACCGTCATCTTCTACTCGACGACGACCGCGACCTGCACTGTCTCCGGCAGCTTTCTGACGCTCGTCAGCGCCGGCACCTGCTCCGTCACTGCCATCCAGCCCGGCAACAGCATCTACTCTGCCGCACCCGCTGTCACGGACAGCTTCACCATCACGCAGGGCTCGCAAACCATCACCTTCCCCACCATCGCCACCCAGACGGCCGGAACGCCGCCCTTCAGCATCACCGCGACCGCCAGCTCCGGGCTCGCTGTAATCTTCACCTCGCAAACTCCATCCGTCTGCACGGTTTCCGGAGCCACGGTCACGCTCGTCACTTCGGGCAACTGCACGATTACCGCGTCTCAGGCGGGCAACGCAGACTATTCCGCCGCGCCACCCGCCGGGCAGACCTTTGTCGTCAACCCCGGCTCCGGCGGCGGCGGTGGCGGAGGCGGCGGTGGTCTCGGACAGCTCTCCGCATCGCCACCCAGCCTGGCCTTCAGCTACAAACAGGGCGCCGCGATCCCCGCGCCCCAGACCCTGTCCATCACGAGCAACCGCGCCTCCGCCGCTTTCACGGCTGCCGTCCAGACCGCATCCGGCGGCAACTGGCTTTCCGTCTCTGCCACCGGTCAGGCTTCTACACCCGGATCCTTGTCCGTCAGCGTCTCGCCCGCCGGCCTGACACCCGGAACCCGGAACGCGACGATCACCGTTTCGTCCGCTTCCGCCAGCCTGGTCATCGTACCGGTAATCCTGACTGTCAGCGCGACTTTTCCCGCCACACCGGTGCTCAGCGTCTCGCCGGCCGCGCAGCGCTTCGCACTGAACGCATCAAGCGCACTCGCCAGCGGCTCCGTCACCGTGTCGAACATCGGGGGCGGGACACTCAGCTACCAGGCCGCGGCCTCGAGCGGTCTGGGCAACTGGCTCTCCCTTACCTCCGGCGCATCGGGTTCCGTCGCCGCCGGCGCATCGGCAGCGCTCGGCTTCACGGTCAATCCCGCTCACCTCACCGGTGGAACCTACGCCGGCAGCATTACCGTGACGAATACCGCCTCGAACGCGCAGCAACAGGTCTCCGTCACGCTCGCCGTCTCGCAGACCGGGGCTTCGCTCGCGGTCTCTGAAACCGCCCTCAGCTTCAACACATTCAGTGGCGGAGCACAGCCGCCTTCAGAATCCTTCACCGTCTCCAACTCCGGCGCCGGCTCTCTCGCCTGGACGGCCTCCACCCAGACGCTCTCCGGCGGCACGTGGCTTGGCGTGTCACCCGCTTCGGGCACCAGCATCGGAGGCCAGCCCGGCGTTCCCGTCTCCGTCACCGCGAATCCCGCCGGACTCGCGCCCGGCCAGTACTATGGCTCCGTCAACATCGCCGCATCCGGCGGCGGCGCGCAGACCGTCACCGTTCTTCTGAACGTCGTCACCGCGCGGCCGGGTCAGACCGCAATCTCTCTTTCATCGGGAGGAGCCGCACTCATCGGCACCGCCGCCGACACCTCCACGGCCCAGCGCCAGATCACTCTCTTCAATCCCTCCACCGCTTCCGTCACGCTCACCGCGACGGTTTCCCCCGCCAACTCCTGGCTCTCCGTCTCGCCGTCTTTCACGGCGCTTCCGCCCGGCTCCAGCACCATCACCGTCACCGCCAATTTCGCCACACTCTCACCCGGTTTCCAGACCGGCACCGTCACGCTCACCTTCTCCGACTTCACGACCGCCACGATTCAGGTCGTCGCCATCGCCACCGCAGCGCCGTCTTCGACGGCATTCCTGCGCGAACCGCGTGCCGCAAGCAGCGGCTGCACCAACGGCATCCCGAGCTCGCTCGTTTCCGTCTTCGATCAGCCCATCGCCGGCGCCACGCTCACCGCCGGCATCCCCGCCACCATCCAGGTGGAACTCTTCGACGATTGCGGCAACTCCGTCAGCTCCGCCGCGGGCGCCAGCGCGCAAGTCAGCTTCAGCAGCGCCGACCCGGCCATCACGCTCACCGACACCGGGTCCGGCATCTGGCAGGCCACATGGAACCCAGCCGCCACGGGCTCTCAGGTGGCCCTGCGACTCACCGCCTCCGAATCAGCGCTCAAGCTGAACCCGGCCATCGCATCCTCGATCACCGTTGCGGTGCAGGCCTCTTCGACCGACGCCGCCGCGCGGCCCACGGGAATCGTCAACGCCGCGGCCGGCGCGCAGGCCACGCCGCAGATCGCCGCGCCCGCCAGCTACATCGCCATCTACGGCTCGAATCTCACCTCGAGCGCCACCGCTTCGGCCTCCACCGTTCCCTTCCCCACGACGCTCGCCGGGACACAGGTCTTCATCGGAGGCGAGGCCGCTCCGCTCGCTTACGCGGGGCCCGGACAAATCAACGCCATCGTTCCCCAGAACCTCACACCCGGCGCGCCGTATCCGCTGCTCATCGTCAGCGGAACCACGCAATCCGTTCCGACAGCGCTCACGGTCGCGGCATACCAGCCCGGCATCTACACGGTGAACGCTTCGGGCTCGGGACAGGCCATCGCCGAAATCGCCGGCAGCGCCAATCTGGCCACGCCGGCCACGCCCGCGCACCGCGGTTCCGATTATCTGGAAGTTTTCTGCACCGGTCTCGGCCCCGTCTCGGGACCCAACGGCGAGGCGCCGCCCGCCGACGGCGCCGCCGCGCCGGGCACGATTCTCTACAGCACCACCGCGAACGTCAGCGCGACACTCGGCGGCGTGAATGCGCCTGTCGTCTTCGCGGGGCTCACGCCCACGCTTGTCTCGCTCTACCAGGTGAACATTCAGGTGCCGGCCACCGCGCCCGCGGGCAACGCCGTGCCGCTCGTGATCACCGTGACCGACGCGAACGGCAACACCATCAACTCAAACAGCACTACGGTCGCTCTGCAGTAAAGAGCGGCTCGACCGATTCATCGACCATGGCCTCGACCAGATCGCGGTCGAAGAGGGTTGTTCCGTTATCGACGAATTCGCACAGATATTCCTGCGCGAACCAGAGCGGCCCCATCGCGCCGCGCTCTTCTTCGAGAAAGGCGCGATCGATGCGCGGACATTCGGTGGCAGGGACGGAGAACTTTTCCCAGTGCTTTTCGTGCCGCCAGGTCTCGTAGAAAAATCCGCGGCGCCCGCAGGGGGTGCTCATCATCCACAGATCGCCACTGCCGACTGCGAGCATGGGACGGAGCGCCATGTACATGGCATCTTCGACGCGCGCGGCTTCGTCGATCAGCAGCATCGAGACTGCCGAGAATCCGCGCACGGTGCCTTCCGTGCCGGGCAGCCCGACGATCCGGCTGCCGTTGGGGAACGCGATCGAGATGGCGTTATCGCCATCGCCGCGCGGCGTCACATCCAGACGGCGCACCATGGCCTCGGCTTTGCGGAGAAACTCGGCCGACTGCCGCTCTCCCGGACTCGCCACGAGCACGAGGCTCTCCGGCCGAAACCATGCGCGATGCACGGCCCTGGCGGCGGCCACCGTCGACTTTCCCCATTGCCGCGAGCAATTCAGAATGCCGCGCTGCGCGGTGGAGCGGAGCACGGCGGCCTGCTTCTCATCGGGCTCGAAGCCGAGCTTCAGCCGGGCGAATTCCGCGGCATCCAGCGGGGCCGGAGTTTTGGAGACGGGCGCGTGGAGAGGCCGGTTATCACCTAATGTTCCGAGGACCACCGCGTCATCCCCAGGGCGTGCTGGTGGGGAAAGGACGGGGGCCGGCGAGGCGGCAGTGCCATCGCAGCACCGGATCGTATTCCCGGTAATGTTCGGCCACCGGGAGCCTGGGCGGTTCGGGTTCCGGGCGCGGGGCTTTGTGCCCGGGCATGTGCAGGCTGTTGAGTTTTGCCGGCGCTGGTTTCTTTTTGTCTGGCATTTCCGTTCTCCTGTTCAGCCGCGGCCGGGGCCGCGGATCCCTGCTTTATCCGAGGCGGAGGCGCTGGCGTTCGCGCCAGGCAGCGAGGCGGGCTTCGAGGACTTCGGACGGGATGTATGACTGGAGGAGTTGTTCGAGCGAGCGGGCTTTTTCGGGCGCCGGGTTCGCCGGGATGGTGGCGGGGCCGGGTGTGTGTTCTGAAGCAGTTGCCGGGTTGGTTTGTGCATTTTCATTTTCGATCTCCGGTTTTTCTTCGCCGCCCGGCAGACGGTGGAGCGACGGGGCGCGGCTTGCCTTCAGGCGTTCCTCGCGGAGGCGCTGGAGTTCGCGGAGGGAGCGATGGAAGATGCGGTGGAAGCGGTTTTCATTGCGATCGAGCAGGCTGAGGACGCGGGAGGTATCGGCGAGGCGGCGGAGGGCGAGACCGCCACAGTCTTCCGGGGTGAGGCTGGTCTCGGTGGTGGCGCGCAGG
>DASPQQ010000218.1:0-13360 GCA_035624885.1 Bryobacteraceae bacterium
CTTCATCGATGCCGGAAGGCCGCTGGAATTCGGGCCGCGAGAAGGACAATCTGGGTTACCGGCCGCGCTACAAGGAAGGCTACTTCCCGGTGCCGCCGACAGACCACTATCAGGACCTGCGCTCCGAGATGGTCGCCACGATGGAGCGCTGCGGCCTGGTAATCGAGTGCCATCACCACGAAGTCGCCACAGGCGGCCAGTGCGAGATCGATCAGCGCTTCAACACGCTGGTGAAATCGGCGGACAACATGACGATTTACAAGTACGTCGTCCGCAACGTGGCGAATCAGTACGGCAAGACCGTGACGTTCATGCCGAAGCCTCTTTTCGGCGATAACGGCAGCGGCATGCATGTGCACCAGTCGATCTGGAAGGGCGGCAAGCCGCTGTTTGCAGGGGACGGCTACGCGGGTCTGAGCCAGATGGCGCTTTACTACATCGGCGGCCTGCTCAAGCATGCGCGGGCTTTGTCCGCCATCATTGCGCCCACCACAAACAGCTACAAGCGGCTCGTACCGGGTTATGAAGCGCCGGTCAATCTGGCGTATTCGCGGCGCAACCGTTCGGCCGCGTGCCGCATTCCGATGTACTCGGCGAGCCCGAAGGCCAAGCGCATCGAGTTCCGTCCGCCGGATCCGTCATGCAATCCGTATCTCGGCTTCTCGGCGATGCTCATGGCGGGCCTCGACGGCGTGATGAACAAGATCGAGCCGGGCGACCCGCTCGACAAGGACATCTACGATCTTTCGCCGGAAGAAATGAAGTCGGTTCCGTCGATGCCGGGCTCGCTCGAAGAGGCGCTGAGTTGTCTCGAAGACGATCATCAGTTCCTGCTCAAAGGCGATGTCTTCACCGAGGAACTGATCGAGACCTTTATCGAATACAAACGGCGCGCGGAAGCGGACGCGATTCGTCTGCGCCCGCATCCGTACGAGTTTTCGCTCTACTACGACATCTAGCGGAGTCTATCGGCTCCATCGAAAATATCTATTTCCGCAGGGGTCTCTGCCCTCGTAAACTGGAACCTTAAGTTCAGCAGGGCAGCTACACCCCTGTCTCTTGACAAATCATTGATTCAAGGAGAAATACGCTGCGTATCCCGCTCTGTATTCTGGCTCTTGGTGTGTTCCTGTGCGCCGCCAGCCCTGACGCTGCCGGCCAGACGCCAGATCAGCCCCAGTCGGCCGCGACCGCCGATGCCGCCAAACCTCCCGACCCTCCAGCCAGACTCGGCGGTTTTCAGATCAGCGGAGTCGCCGACGGCTATTTCGATCTCAACTTCAATCACCCTTCGGTCACGAACAACCAGCTGCAGAATTTCGAGCTGAACTGGGGTACGCCGGAGCTGAATCTGGCGAAGATGACTGTTGACAAATCGGACCAGCCGGTCGGCTTCCACGTGGATGCGGGCTTCGGCGAAGCCATGCGCCTCATTCATGCCGGCGATCCCGCCGCCCTGGACCACAGGGCCCTCCGCTACATCGAGCAGATGTATGTGATCGCGAAGCCAGCCCACCTGCATGGCGCCGAAATCGACTTCGGGCAGTTCGTCACTTCGGCCGGCGCGGAAGTGATCGAATCCAATTCCAACTGGAACTATTCGCGCTCGCTGCTGTTCTCCTGGGCCACCCCGTACTATCATTTCGGCGCACGCCTCAATGTGCCGCTCACGAAGCTCTGGACGGTCGGAGTTCAGGTGGTGAATGCGTGGAACACGGTGTGGGGCAACAACGACATGAAGAACGCCGGCATCACGTCGGCGCTGACGACTTCGAAGCTGACCTGGTCGGCGAACTGGTATACGGGGCCGAATCATCCCGGGACGACTTCCGGGAAGCGGAATCTCATCGACACCACGTTCCTTGTGACTCCGAGCCCGAAGGTGAACTTCTACCTGAATGGCGACTACGGCCGCGACAACTTCGTAACCGGAGCCGGCTACAACGCCTGGTACGGCGTGGCGGGCGCGGCGCACGTGCAGGCGACAGGCAGGTTCGCGATCTCGCCCCGCGTCGAATTCTTCAACGACAGGAACGGTTTCTCCACCGGTACGGCGCAGTTGATCACGGAAGCCACCGTGACCGGCGAATACAAGTACAACGATCATCTGACCGGCCGGCTCGAATTGCGGCACGATCATTCCGATCGCAACTTCTTCGACCGCGGCGCCGAGCTTCCGGACGGAACGTTTCTGCTGGCGAAGTCGCAGACGACCGCGACTCTCGGCCTGCTGTACGTGCTCGGACCGTACAAATAGAGCGCGATTGACACGCCGGGCGCCGGGCGGGATCATCTGGACAGAGATGGTTCGGTGCGGCACATGGCTTCTGGTGTTTGCGGCCGCGGCCAGCGGACAGATCCGGCTGAACTATTTCGAAGGCGAAGCCTCGATCGCCGGCCAGACGCTGAAACAGAACGATACTGAGGCGATTCGCCCCAGAACCACCGTTTCGACGCAGGCCGGGCGGATGGAGACCTGCCTCGCACCCGGCGTTTTCCTGAGATTGGGAAATCAGTCGTCGGCGCGAATCGTTTCGAGCGGCACGGTTGAACTGACGGGCGGATCGGCGATTGTGGATTCGGTCGAAGCCGGAGCCGCGGCTGCGCCTCTGACGATCTGGATTCAGAGTGCAGTGGTGCGGACCGGAACCCCGGGGGAGTACCAGTTCACCTTCGATCCGCCAGGATTGCGTTTCTCGCGAGGCCAGGCCGAAGTGAGCGCCGGCGGCGAGACGAAAACGATCGAAGCATCGGGCAATTCCATCACACTGGGAACAGGCTCTGCCAACCCGCCGGAAGCGGACACGCTGCTGAGCATCTGGTCGGCGAACCGCCGGATTCTGCTCTCGAGCCTGCTCTCGGGTTCTTCGCAGCCGCAGCAACCGCTCTATGGACCGGATAACAACGTGGCGGCCGGCCAGAGTTCCGGGGCCGGTTTGCTGCCGTTCGAGATCGAATCCTGGCCGTGGTACGTTCCGCTGTGGCCGTACCGGCCGGGCTCGCAGTTCTTCGGATCGTCGAACACGATCTGGTTTCCGAATTATCCGTACAACCGGTATCCGGCGCCGGCGCGGCCATTCATCCAGGCAGTACCGCCTCCCATCACCGCCCGGCCGGGTATCCAGCCAGTGCCCGGCTTCAGCGGCAGTGGCACAGGGCTCTACATTCCAGGGCCGGTGATCGGGCACTAACAGGCTGCTGAAAAAGCGGGACAGTTCAGCGGGATGACGCCTTCATCGTCACGCGGGGGCATGAAAATGGGCGCTGTGGCGCGGCGCTGGCCGCGTGGTGGCTGTTGAGGCGGTTGGGCGTTAGTGATTTCTTCGATCGAGGGCCGCGGCTGGAGGGACAGACAGCCTTTTCCGCGACGACCGTTTCGTTGATTTCGAGTGGCCTGCGTGGCGCGGAAAAGGTGTCTGTCCCTGGGTGCCCGGTGTAGCTGCGAGCGAAATCCATTTACAAGAGAGACAGAACCGGGCAGCCTTTTTCGCCGCGGACTATCGCTCGAAACACGTGACTTGGCCTTGCGAAAAAGGTGCCAGTTTGGTCTGTCCCGGTGTCTTTCAGCAGCCTGCTAAGCGTGGCGCGCCACCCAGAGCAGAAGACCGAAGATCACGATCGGCAACAGGGCGAGCAGAACGTAGTTGAGCACGCGCTTCGGAGTCTGCGATTTGCGCGTCTTCCAGTCGGTGAGTTCCGGGCGCTCCGCCACGCCGATTTCACTCTGGTGCTCGAGATCGTGCGCGAATTCGCGGGCGCGGGCATAGCGGTTGCTCGGCTCCCGCTCGAGCGCGCGGTAGATGATCTCCTGGAGCTGGGGGCTGACGGCGGGCTCGAGTTCGCGCGGGGGCACGGGATTGTTCAGCAGCCGGTCGTTCATGATGACGAAGGCGTTGTCGCCGGTGAACGGCACCTTGCCCGTGAGCATCTCATAGAGCATGACGCCCACGGCGTAGATATCGCTGCGCCCGTCGCCGCGTTTGCCTTTCACCTGTTCGGGCGAGATGTAATCGGGCGTTCCCATCACGTTCGAGAGTTTGGCGAAGGTGAGGCGGCGCGAGCCCTGGCTGCCGGCGATGCCGAAGTCGATGATCTTCACGCGGTCCTGGCCGTCGATCATGATGTTTTCCGGCTTCATATCGCGGTGCGTGACGCCCTGGGTGTGGATGTAATCGAGCGCGTCGCAGACGCGCACCGCGATGTGCACGGCGCGGTCGATGGGGAACTTCTTCTTCTCCGCGAGCTCGTTGCGCAGCAGACGGCCTTCCACCCACTCCATCACCATGTAGACGCGGCTGCGCTTTTCGTGATTGAAGACCTTCATCACGCCGGGGTGGTCGAGCTTCAATCCGATCTCCTGCTCGCGCTGGAAACGGTCGAATAGCTGCGGATCGGCTTCCATCTCGGGATGCGGAACCTTGATGGCGACCATGCGGTCGTTCAGGGTATCGATGGCCTGGTAGATCGACGCCATGCCGCTGCGGGCGACGAGTTTTTCAATCCGGTAGTGGTCGAGGAGATCGCCTGGGCGCAGAGGGGTCATCGGAGTTTGTAGGGGCGGCCGCGGTACATGCCCATGCGTTCGACGTCTTTGATGCGGATGAGCTGAACACTCACATTATCACCGCCGTCTTTTTCATTGGCGAGCGCGACCAGCTTGCGCGCCGCCACTTCGAGCGCCGGATTCCACGCCACAATCTCGCCGATCTCTTTCCCGTTGACGGGACCATGCAGGCCGTCCGAGCAGAGCAGCAGAACATCGCCGGGCTGCACCTGGCGATCGCCGATTTCCACGTTTACGAAAAGATCGTTGCCGAGCGAGCGGCTGAGCAGATGCCGGGTGGTCGCGGTGGCGGCTTCGCTTTCCGACAGCAGGCCGAGCCGCACCTGTTCGGCGACGACGGTATGATCCCGCGTGAGCTGGGAAGCAAGACCATGCCGGATGAGGTAACAGCGCGAATCGCCGGCATGCGCGACCACGACACGGTCATAACGCAGAGCGCAGGCGACGACGGTCGTCGCCATCTTCGACCCGCCAGGGCTGCTGGCTCTCCCGAGCTCATAGATCCTGGTGTTGGCGGCCTGAACGAGGCGCGGCAGCAGAACGGTATGGGCTTCGCCGCGCGGCGCCGCGCGAAACCCGGCGATCAGCGACTCGACGGCGGTTCGCGAAGCGACTTCGCCTCGTTCTTCGCCTCCCACGCCGTCGGCAAGGACGAACAGCCAGCCATGCGTGCGGCTCTCCGCTTCCGTCTGCGGAAGAGCGCAGCCCGAACAGTCTTCGTTGTGGTCGCGCACCCGGCCCACGTCCGACAGTTCGGCGAACTCGAGCTCGAGCATGGAACTCACATTGTCACCCGCAGCGAAGCGTAAGCATCGAAAGACAAAAAAATCTGGTCCGGGCACATGTGGCCCGGACCAGTTAGGAGGTTACGCAGACTAAAACACTGGGACAGACCAAACTGGCACCTTTTTCGCCGTGCCAAATCGCGTGTTTTCAGTGAGGCGCTCCGGCGAAAAAGGCTGCCCAGTTCTGTCTGTCCCGGTTTTTCAGCAGCCGGACTAGGCGCTCGCCCTGTCCGCCCTTGCAGTAACAAGAGTCGTGCGCCCCGATTTTTTGCTCGAGACCAGGAAGTAAATGTACCCGTAGATGCCCCACACCAGCGCGATCCCGAGCGCCAGCAGCGGTTCCATTTTGGTGCCGTAGCCCATGAACGGTCCAATGAGATAGAAGGCCATGCAGCCGAGGTTCGCGACCAGCCCGAAGACCGGTATCACCAGATGCCGGATCGGGTTGAAGCTCGGATGATTATGGAAGCCGACCAGACAGATCACGCAGCTCAGCGCGTAGAGAACGAACGTGCCGAAGTTCGAAGCCAGCGTGACCGTCAGCAGGCTGTTGGGCATCGCGGCCATCACGTCGTGCGACGGATAGCCGAAGCTCGAGAAGAAGCCCTGCGGCAGAGCCTTGATGGCCGAATCGGCCAGCGCGGGCGCGTCGCCGAAGAGCATCGAAACCGCGATGCAGCCGATGACGGCCGAGATGGTGGCCAGCGTCCAGATGGCGCGGTGCGGGGTCAGATTCTCGGGGTGCAGCACGCCGAGATTGCCGCCGATTTCTTCGTCCTTGCCCATCGCGTAGGTCACGCGGGCGGCGGTGTTCATGCAGGAGAGCGTGGTGCCGATCAGCGCGAGCAGCACCGTGAACGCTTCCACCAGCATGAAGATTCTGCCGCCGCCCGGTCCGAAGAAGTGATTGCCGAGGATCACCATCATGTCGCCGATGGGCGCGGCCGACCCGCTGGCGTTCTGCATGGTGTATCCCGTGTTGAGGAAGTAATTGGCCGCGAAGTATTCGATCAGATAACAGAACGCGCCCTGCACGAGCAGCGACGTGATCACGGCGATCGGGACGTCGCGCTTCGCGTTCTTCGCTTCGCCGCCCATCGCCGTGACCGATTCGAAGCCGACGAGAATCAGGATCGCCACCGTGGCCTGAATGAACATCCACGCGACGTTGTGCACGCCGACGACCGACGAAGCGTTCGGGTGCGTGAGGAAGCCGCCCTTTTCATCGTGCTCCGGATACTGAATGATGAACGGCGCGGGCTTGCCAGCCGCGTCGAGCTTCGCCTTCGGCGTGCCGTCCTGGTTGCGCACAATCTGGTCGGTGGTCTGTCCGTTGGCGGTGACTTTTTCGGTCTGGAATTCGTAAGTGTAGGCGTCGCCCGAGGATGAATCGAACTGCCAGCCCGGGGTGCCGGCCGGATGCGTGCTGCGATAGCTGTACGCCATCACGGCGAATACGAGCAGGGCCGAAATCTGAATGACGTTGATCGCGATATTGACTGACGTGGAGCCGTTGACACCGCGGTGCGCGATATAGGCGACGAGGAAGGAGAAGGCGATCGCGACCGCCATCATGAACATCGGACCGGGGTTCGACGCGCTCATGAAGTTCGGCCACAGCGTCCCCGTCACATAGCCGCAGACCACGCCGGTGACGCCGACCATCACGCCCGGATAGATCCAGTAGTAAAGGTGCGAGCCCCAGCCGACGATGAACTTGGAGAGCCGCGCGTACTTCCATGCCTGCTCGTGATTGAGGAACGATTGTTCGGCGAAATAGTAAGAACTGCCGGTTCCGGGGTAAAGTTTGGCAAGTTCCGCGTAGCAGACCGCGGTAGCCAGGCAAAGTAACAGAGCGAAGACGATTCCAATCCACATGGAAGGAGCTGTGGCGCCGGTCGCACCCTGGATCGCGAACGTGAGCCAGAGGAAGGCTCCGGGGGCAATCAGGGCCATGGCGTTCATCGTCAGGCCGGTAAGGCCCAAAGTTGCTTTCATTTCAGGGGCGGTATCTGCCATAAGATTTCCTTATTTCGATGTCCTTGTGTCTTCAGATTTGAAGGGACGACAGAGTCCGGTTTTCTTCATACTGCCAGGCCCCAGGCGCAAAGGGAAACTCAAAATTCTTATGAATCTCATACGGCTTTTTAATGGGACTTCCATTGCCTGTCCGGTCAACGTGTTGTGTTAATTTGGTGTCTCGCGATCGCTCCATGCCGATGAAAATCGCCGGTTTCGGGTTGCTTCTGGCCGGATGGCTGCTGGTGCTGGCGGCGCTCGTTCTGCTGCCCGGCGGACTGGCGCGCAACGCGTTTGCCGCGGCCGGGCTTGGGGTGGAAGCGGTGGGCCTGGTGCTCGCGGTGCGGGCGCACAGGATGCCCGACAGGAAATAGATGGCGCCGCGCGAGCTCTCGGAAATCCAGACTGCGGTTGCGGCGGTTTGCCTGCTCCTCGCTCCGCTTGCGGCCGCGGGCCTCACGCTCACGAACGCGGGACTGGGCCGGCTCCGCAATGCGGCGCATGCGATGATGGCCGCGCTTTGCGCCATCGCGGCGGCTGCCTGCGCGTACTTCGTTCTGGGGCGCTCGATTCAGGGCGAGACGGGCGCAGCCGCGCACGTGCTCATGCTCGGCGGCAAGCCGTGGGACTGGCTCGGCGCCATGCCGCTGTTCTTCGGCGGCCCGGGCGCGGATCTCGCGGGATGGATCGGGCTCGTCGGCGCGAGTCTGGCCGCGCTGATCCCTCCCGGCAGCGGCGCGGATCGATGGCGGCTCGCGGCAGTGTCTGTATCGTCGGCGATTCTCGGTGGTCTGACCTTCCCGCTGTTCGCGCACTGGACCTGGGGCGGCGGATGGCTCGCGCAGCTCGGCTATCGCGATCCGGGCGGCGCGGGTGTGATTCACGCAGTTGGCGGGCTCACGGGGCTGGCGATTACCTGGATTGTGGGGCCGCGGCGCGGGAAATACGGTTCGGGAATGCCGATGGCGATTCCCGGCCACAACGCGGTTTTCGTGCTCTTCGGTTGCCTGCTGTCGCTAGTTGGATGGCTCGGGCTGAATGCGGCCGGGTCGGTGATCTTTGGCGGCGCGGAAGCCGCGACGCTGCCGCGCATTGCGGTGAACACGGTGCTGAGTGCGGCGGCCGCGGCTCTTGCGACCGCTGCGGTGACGCGCTACAAATACACCAAGCCGGATGCGACCCTGACGGCGAACGGCTGGACCGCCGGTCTGGTTGCGAGCAGCGCGGTGTGCGCCTCCGTTCCGCCCGCCGCGGCATTGCTGATCGGCCTCATCGCCGGCGGCTCGGTGACTTTCACGGTGGAGCTGCTCGATCTGCGGCTTGAGATCGACGACCCGGGTGGATCCATTTCGGTTCACGCGCTCGGCGGCCTGTGGGGCATCGTGGCGCTCGGATTGTTCGGACATGGCAATTTGCTCGCGCAGGTGGTTGGGGTGGCGACGCTCGCCGGATTCATTCTTCCGTTCGCCTGGGGCGTGAACGCGCTGATGAACCTGCGGCTGAGGCAACGGGTCGCGGTGGAGGGTGAACATCAGGGGATGGACCTCTACGAACTGGGCGCGGGCGCGTATCCGGAAGTCGTCACGCATGACGACCACACGCGCCAGGATTCGATAGACTGAAGTCAGCCCGTCTTCGTTATCCTTCCATGGCGGAATGGCGGAACTGGCAGACGCACCAGACTCAAAATCTGGCGTAGTTCACTCTACGTGTGGGTTCGACCCCCACTTCCGCCACCAGCGCAGAATTCATGGCCTGGCCGCAGCTGCGCACTGCGGGGCCTGCGGCACGTACGGGCAGGCCTTTGCGAGGTTCTTCTGCGTGAGCCAGTAAGCGCCGATGGATTCCGCGGCGGGCCGGTACGCGGGATTGCGGTCGAGCGCCTGCTGCCAGAGCTGCAGAGCGCGCTGCGCATGGCCGGAACGGAAATGGGCTTCGCCGAGCGCGCAGAGCGCGGGGAGATTCTGCTGATCCTGCGCAACCACCAGGCTCAGCACGCGAATGGTGGCTGCATAGTCGGCCGAGTAGAGCAGTGCGAGGCCGTTCTCGTAGGCCTCTTCTTCCGCGAGCCGGTCCTTGGGATCGGCCCCTGACGATGCCGCAGGTTTCGCGCCCGCCGTGTAGCCCAGCGAACCGAGTTGCGCGCGCGTCCCGGCCGAAAGTTCCGGCGCTCCGGCAGCCCGCTGCGCGGGTTTCTCCGCCATCAGCTGATTGAGCCGCGCCTTCATGGCCGCGGCTTCTTTCTGGTGCGACGCAAGCGCGTTCGCCGCTTCGCCAGGGTCTTTGCCGAGGTCGTAGAATTCCGGCTTCGGCGCGTCCACATATTTGTAATTGCCCTCGCGCAGGGAGCGCAGCGCGGCCCAGCCAAAGGTATCGCGCGCGTAGACGCTCTCGCTGAAGACCGGATGCGCTTCCCGCAACAGGCTGATGCCCCGAAACGAGGGGGGCGCCGGGATGTTCAGGAAGTCCAGAATCGCCGGGGCCACATCGATCAGTCCTCCCGGCTGATCGACCGACTGCGGGCGCGGCGGCGCGCCGGCCGGCCAGTGAACGATCAGCGGAACATGCAGCGTGGCTTCGTAGACGAAATAGCCGTGGGCACTCTCGCCGTGATCGCCGAGGCTTTCGCCGTGGTCGGACAGGACGAGGACGAGCGATTTGTCCCACCAGCCATCGCGCACGAGAAAGTCGCGGAAGCCGGCAAGCACCTGGTCGACGTGCTGCAGCTGCGCTTCGTATCCCGCGCCGTTCGGCTTCATCCCTTCCATCCCCGGCACGGGATACGGCGTGTGGAGATCGTACAGGTGGATGAACACAAATGCCGGGCGCTCGTGATTCTTTTCCATCCACTGGCGCGCCGCGCGGATCACCAGTGCCCCATCGCGCCGGACACGTGTGGCCGCGAAGGGGCTGTCGTAGACGTCAAAACCCTGATCGAGACCCCAGGTCCTGTTGAGGACGAAACTGCCGGTGAAGGCCGCGGTCGCATAGCCCTCCCCGCGCAGCGTGGAGGCGAGCGTCGGAATACCGGGCGGCACAGGGCGGTCGTTCAGCTCCACGCCCGTGGCGAACGGATATTGCGAGGTCATCAGGACGGTGTGCGAAGGCAGCGTCAGAGGCACCTGCGCATCGATCTGCCGGTACACCGTGCCATGCGATGCGTAGGAGCTGATGCCCGGAGTCCCCGCGCCGACGCGGTCCGCGCGCAGCGTGTCGATCGAGATCAGGATCACCGGCGGTTTCTCCGCGCCCATCAGCGTGGGGCAGACAAACGCGAAGATCATCGCGAAGTTCAGGTAGCTGCGCTTCGGCAACAGGGCAGCGAGCGGCGCCGCGAGAAACGAGAACGCGAAGAACCAGACCAGCCAGTTGATGCCGAGAATGGTGGCGCGCGGCCACGGCACATCGACGTGATACAAGCGTCCGCCGGCGCCGCGTGCACCGAGGTTTCCTCTGAACGGCTGCTTCGGACGGATGCGCCAGCTGACCTCATGCGCCCCGGCGATACGCACGCCCGGTGTTTCGATAACCACGCCTGCAGGCGCCTCGAGCTCAGCCGAATCGACGCCCGCGGTCACGACCACAGCTCTTCCCGCGGGCAATGCGCCGTGCCCGCAGATCCGGTCGAGCGGCCAGATCACAATTCCGAACAACAGCGCCGACAACAGAACGGGCAGTGCGATCTGCCGCAGCAGCCGGGCATCCTCGCGGATCAGGTCCCGCTGCGCCTTCAGAACCAGCGACGGTTCGTCGATGAAAAGCCGCAGTTCCATGACGTGCGCAATGGCGCGGTCGAGCGTCTGCCGCGTCCCCTGGGATGAGAAGGAACGGAACAACAGAGCGGAGAGCAACCCGCACACGGCGCCCGCGGGAATGAGAATCACGAGAGGATTCACTTGATGTAGCCCAGGCCTCTCAATTGCTTTTCGAGCTGTTCTTTATCATCCGGCTCTTCATGAGCGGCCAGTTCCTTCTCGATTGCGTGCTCGATGAACTCTTCGAGCGAGCTGTAGCCGGCGGCTTCGGCGGCGCGGCGGGCCCGCTCGCAGAGCGAATTGTTGAGCTTCACGGTCATCTTCAATAAACTGTATGCCCCTTCATGGTTGATGGCACCGGCACGCCGTACGTTTCGAGCAGCGTGACCGGGAGATCCTTCAGCTCCGGGTGTCCGGCGCGGATCGGCCTGGTGGCAAAAAGGACCGCGGGCACAGCGGCGGGATCGATGCAATGATCGGCGATCCAGGCGTCGTTGTTGTCTTCGATCAGTTGAGGCGGCGCTTCCCCCTGCGCGGTCTGCCAGGAGGCGCGGTAGCCGGGAGCGTAGCCGACGATCAGATCGGGCGACGAGTGCGTTTCGGTGACGCGGGTGATCACGGGCCGGCCGTTATCGCGGAACTCGAGAAGCCGGCTGCGCAGCGACGCGAGGATCGAGCGGTCGTTGACGTACAGACCATTCAGCCCCAGCGCGAAGGCTTTGCCTGCGAAGCCGTTCAGCGCCAGCCAGCGGTTCAGGTGCACGGCGCGGTCGAAGGAATGGAATCCGTGATCGGAGAGGACGATGATCTCCGCGTCCGGCTCGCGGTCAAGAGTACGGCCAATGGCGGCATCCACGTTCCGGTAAATGGAGAGCAGTTCGCCGTCATGCCGCCCCCAAAGCACGTGGGAGTTCTGATCGACGGCCGAGAAATAGAAAAGAAGCAGGCCGCCGGAAAAGTGAGTCAGCGCATCGTCAAGCAGGCGGTTTTCCTCGTCGAGCACGAAATGGCTCTGCGCGAGGAACTGCGGCAGATCGAAGACGCCCTGGCGGAGAGCCAGCGTGTCCTCCGGAATGCCGAGAGTCGAGAAAGGGCCGATGCGCCCGGCCACTTCGGTGGCGTACGAACCGATGGGAAGCGCGGGCTTCGCGGGATCCACGTTCACCGGCGACAGGTAGACCTCGAGCTCGGGGTGAACCTGTTTGAGAAAGATCCGGAACATGCCGCGCACGGAAATGAGATGCGGCACCAGCGGAAAATCGGCATGCAGCCAGTCTGACCATTCGCCTTCTTTCAGGATGACTTTCTCGTCCGGAAGCGTGAAGCGCGCGTACGGTTGCTGCGGATCGGCGTCAGCGACGATGTGAATCCTTGCCGGCGCCCGATCGCGGCGCAGTGTGTCCGGCGGTCCTTCGAGATCGAACTCGCGCTGGCCGGCGAAGTAGCTGAATGTTCCCTCGGTTCCGCGCAAATCCGGAACGCCCATGCCGGCGATCTCCCGGCCGGCCTTCGATGGCGGATAGTTCGCGGGCAGGCGAATGACCGTGACCGGCACGCCGCGATCCGCGAGGATCTCCCAGAACGCGCGGCCCTTGCGCATGGAAACGACTTCGGATTGCGACAGCGGCAACTCGTACGGCCCGAGCGGCAGCCGCAGACGAGGTTCGATGGTGCGCGTCGTCGAAAGATACGCTTCTCCGGTCTTCGCGTCACGCTCGACGAAATCGAGGATGCCGTGTTCCACCGGATCGAGGCCCGTGATGAAGGTCGACCACGCGACCGGGCTCTGCGGCGGGTCGGTGGTAGCAAGGTGCGAATAATGCAGGCGCTGCAGATTCGGCAGATCGGCCCGGTGGCTTTCCACAAACCCGGGGTCCATCCCATCGACCGCCAGCACGATCACCTTCCGGTAGTTATGCTGCCCGCAGGCCGCCAGCAACAGCAGGAACGAGAGGCTTGCCTTCCATCCATGCCGGCGGATCGATGCCGAAAAGGCGAAGCGCGGTGGGCGCGAGGTCTTCAATGCCCGGGTCATCTGCCTCGAGCCGGAGATTGGAGAAGAGCACGCCCGGCACCAGCACCGGATCGACGCAGTGATCGCCGTGCCACGGCTTGCCGTTGTCTTCGAACACGCTCGCGGTGGTTCTGCCGGCTGCCCCGTCCCATGAAGCCCGATATCCGTCAGCATAGCCAATCACCAGATCAGGAGCGGCTCCGAGATACGGGCCTTTGTAGAT
>DASPQQ010000219.1:0-3111 GCA_035624885.1 Bryobacteraceae bacterium
GTACCCCGGCTTTGTGTCCACTCCTCAGCCTGACGCCCCGCTCCCGGTTTCTTCAAAGCGGACAGATCACTTGTTAATTCGACCGGACAGATCGCATGTTAACGACACGGGCTGTCGGGCGGGCTGGAAAATCCATCACCGCCGTGTTAGCATCCTGCCAGAGATGTTGAGGGGATTCGTTCCGGCGCTCGCGGTTCTGGCAGGTCTGCTTTTCGCGGTCCCGCTTTTGGCAGGAGAAGATGCGCCCGATCCTGCCGAGCAGCAGCAGATCATCGCCGCCATTCGCGAGGCGGCCATGGCGTTCGACAGGAATCTGCCCAATTTCATCTGTACCCAGACGACGCATCGCGCCATGCGCCGCGAGGCGAACCTGGCCCTGGGAGTGCGCATGGGAGGCAGCCGCGCCGGAGGTTATGCCGCCGCGCCCGCCACAAACGGCGAATGGCAATCGGTCGACAGCTTCGAGCAGCAGCTCTCCTACTTCGACCATCGCGAGAACTACCAGCTTGTCAAACGCAACGGGAGGCCGGCCAAAAAGAACGAAGCCAGCCCCCCCGGCCTGACCTCGTCGGGCGAATTCGGCAGCACCCTGATCCATATCTTCGAAAAGGAGTCGAAGGCAGACTTCGAGTGGAAGCGCAGCGACACCCTGCGCGGTCATCCCGTCTACGTCTTCGCCTTCCAGATCGCGAAGGAGAACTCGGCCGCGCAGATGACGGCCGGCGACCGCGAGATCGTCGTCGCCTATCACGGTCTCGTTTTCGCCGACAAGGAGACGAAGACGGTTCTGCGCGTGACCACCGAAGCCGAGGTCCCGGCGGATTTCCCTCTGCAGGGCGCCACGCACCTTCTGGACTACGGCAACTTCTCGATCGCCGGCGAAAAGTACGTATTGCCGCTGCACGCCGAGGTCGAAACCCGGGCGAGCGAAGAGTTCATGCGCTCCGGCCGCATCGGCGACAACTCGAAGCTGGCGACCCTGCGCAATACGGTCGACTTCACCAGCTACCGCAAGTACGCGACCGACGCGATCCTCAAGCCCGAGTAGTTTACCGGCTGCCCACGAGTTCGCGGAACCGGGCGTAGCCCGCGCGGCTCATCGGCACCTGCGTCCCGTCCTTCAGGATCGCGAGCCACGTGTCCTTCGTATTCGGCTCCACCCGCACGATCTTTTCGATATTCACCAGCCACGAGCGGTGCACCCGCAGGAAGCGCGCCGGGTCGAGCGCCTTCTCGAGGCTGGCGATGGTCTGCTGCTTGAGCCAGTTGCGCCCTTCGCTGCGCAGCGACACATAGTCATCCTGCGCTTCGGCGGAGTCGAGCCTGCCCGCCGGAATCACGTGCACCGCCGCCCCGTCTTTCACGACGATCCGTTCCAGATACTGGCCCGGCGGCCGCGCCGATTCGCGCAGCGCCGCGGGCATTGTGGCCGGTCTCGCTTCGCCCAGCCGGCGCCGCACCCGCTCCACCGATTCGCGCAGCCGCTCCATGGTGAACGGCTTCAGCAGATAGTCGACCGCCGCTGCTTCGAAAGCCCGCATCGCGTACTGATCGAACGCCGTCACGAACACCACGGCAACCTTTTCGTCGATCAGCTCCAGCACCTCGAAGCCGTCGAGCTTCGGCATCTGGACGTCGAGGAACAGAACGTCGGGCCTGAACTCCGCCACGGCCTTGACCGCCTCGAAGCCATTGCGGCACTCGGCCACGATCTCGATGTCGGTTTCCTCCGCGAGAAACTCCCGCAGCAGACGCCGCGCCAGTTCTTCGTCGTCGGCGATGACAGCTCTCATGCGTTGGTCCTCATCGGCAAGGTCAGAATCACCCGGAAGCGGTGCGTCTCGGTCTGCACTTCCATGCGGGCGGCGTTGCCATAGCGCGCTTCGAGGCGCTGCCGCACGTTCGCCAGCCCGATGCCGCTGCGGCTTGCGGGCGCGTCGGGATCGAACGGATTCTCGATGGTGAAGCGAATGGTGTCGCCCTCGCGCCGGCCGGTCATCGAGATCTCTCCGCCTTCCTCAATCAGCGCGATGCCGTGCTTGACGGCGTTCTCGACGAGAGGCTGGATCAGCAGCGCGGGGATCTGGCAATCGGCGCAGGCCGGATCGACGTCTGCGGCGAGACGCAGCCGGTCGCCGAATCGCACCTGTTCCACGTCGAGGTACATGCGGGTCAGTTCCATCTCTTCACGGAACGGGATCGATTCGCGTTCGCCGAGCCGCAGCGAGACGCGCAGGAAGTCGGCGAGCCGGATGCACATGGCGCGGGCGCGCGAGGCGTCGATCGCCGTCAGCGCGCTGATCGAGTTCAGGCTGTTGAAGAGGAAGTGCGGATTGACCTGAGCTTTCAGCGCCTTGAGCTGCGCTTCGCGCGCCAGCAGTTCGGAGCGCCGCGAGGTTCTGGCTTCGATCACCACGTAGTGCATCGCGATCGACAGCAGATAGATCATGGTGACGATCGGGGTCAGCAGCGGCGCCGCCGCGCGAAAGCGGTCTTCGAGGCCCGGAAACATGCCGGAGAAGCTGCCTGCCGCGAGCCGGCCAACGAGCAGCACCACACCGGCGACGACGATCGACGCCGAGAAGTGCTGCGCGAGCAGCGTCCATGCGCCGGTCGAGCGCAGCGGCAGTGAACGGCAGACGTACCACGGCGAGAGACAGACCAGCGCCAGCACCACCGATACCGGCGCGATGATCGCCGCCGTTTCGCCGGCGCTCAGGTGCCCGATGGCCGACGTCAGCAGGCCCAGAATCACCCCGAGCGGTATCCAGGCGGCGAAGTACGCGGCGAGCGCGCGAGGATTCTGGAAGAGCGGATGCATCAGTTCTCAATCTCGACCGAGCCGAACACCGCGGCTCCGCGAATGATCAGCGTGGGCGGCTCGACGCCGGGTTCCGGCCGGAATGGCAGGGTGCGGTCCTCATACGTTCCGAAGACGCCCGCGCCTTCCTTGATCACTCGCCAGTTCGAAGGCACGCGGATCTCGACCGAGCCGAACACGGCAGTCGCTTCAATCTCCGCGCGGCGCACCGGCACGCCGCCATTTTCCGGCGTGACCAGCGGGATGATGGCGCCGGTGAAATCGGCCTCCACGCTGCCGAACACGGCGGT
>DASPQQ010000220.1:0-3592 GCA_035624885.1 Bryobacteraceae bacterium
GGAAATCCCAGACCCTCGATCGAGATCACCTTCTGCACGCGATCCGGATAGAGGCCCGCATAATGCAGCACAATCATCCCGCCGAGCGAATGGCCCACGAGGCGAATCGGCTCCTTGCCGATGATGTCCACCAGCACCGCGAGATCGAGCACATACTCGGCCATCGAATAAATCGCGCCCGGCGCCCACGCGCTGTTCCCGTGCCCGCGCAGATCCACCGCATAAACGTGATAATCCTCGCGCAGCGCCCGCGCCACCCAGTCCCACATCCGCGCGTGATCGAGCCCGCCATGCACCAGCACCACGGCCGGCTTCCCATCCTGCCCGTAATCCCAGAACTGCAGCTTGAGGCGGTCCGAATAATAGAAATGCGAAACAGGTTCCCGGTTCATTCCGCCGTCTCCATTGCCTGCAGCTTCCGCATGCCGCGCAGCCAGCGCGGATAATCCGTGGCTTTGCGCAGAAAATACTCGGCCACCTCGGGGTGCGGCAGGATCAGAAAGGATTCCTCCGCGATTCCTTTCACCACTGCGTCCGCCACTTGTTCCGGTGAAACCGCTGTCTCCCGCAGCAGCCCGCCCACGCCCGTGTGCGACGCGCCTTCCAGCATCGCCGTCCGCACTCCCTGCGGGCACAGCACCGACACGCGAATCCCCTGATCGTAATGCGAGATCTGCAGCCACTCCGCGAATCCCACCGCCGCGTGCTTCGTCACCGCATAAGGCGCGGAACCGATCTGCGAAAGCAAACCCGCCGCCGACGCCGTCTGCAGCAGGTATCCATGCCCGCGCGCGATCATTCCCGGCAGCACCGCCCGCGCCGCATACACATGCGACATCACGTTCACTTCCCAGATGCGCTGCCAGTCCTCGTTCTTCACCTCCACGCCGCCGCGCGTGAAGATTCCCGCGTTCGAGCAGAAAAGATCGACCGGACCGAACTTTTCTTCCACATGTTTCACCAGATGGACGATCTGCTCTTCTTCCGCCACGTCCACCTTCGCCACCAGCACTTCACTGCCAATCGCGCTGACTTCCGAAGCGACCCCTTCCGCGGCATCGCCATCGAGATCCGCTATCGCAATCGATCGCGCGCCTTCTTCGGCAAACCGCAGGCAAAGAGCGCGGCCAATCCCGTTTGCCCCGCCCGTCACGACGATCGACTTCCCCTTGATCTCCATGTGACTTAAAGTACCGCCTCGATCAGCCTCGGTCCGCGTTCGCCCATCGCCGCGCCGAACTGCTCCGCGAATTCGGCGGCATTCGTCGCGCGCGCCGCCGGCACGCCAAGCCCTTTCGCGAGGCTCACGAAATCGAGATCCGGCCTTTCCAGATCCAGCATGTCATTCGCCTTTGCGCCCACGCCTTTCGCGCCGGTGCGCTTCATCTCGATATCCAGAATGCGATAGCGCCGGTTGGCAAAGATCACGACGGTCACGTCCAGATTCTCCCGCGCCATGGTCCACAACGCCTGGAACGAATACATCGCGCTGCCATCGGCCTCAAGTGCGATCACCTTGCGGTCCGGACACGCGACCGCCGCTCCCACTGCGGCCGGCAATCCCTGTCCGATCGCGCCGCCGGTGATCGGAATCTGATCGTGTGCCGGAGCCTTCGCCAGATGGGCCAGCACGCGTGCTGCGGAAGAGACCATCTCGTCGGAAACAATCGCGCTTTCCGGCATCAGCGCCGCAACAGTCTGGCCCAGCGAATCGAGAGTCAGCGCACCATCCCTCACGACCTCAGCCTTCGCCGAATTCCGCACCACCGAAGCATTGCCTGCGCCGCAGGCCTCCACCAGCGCCTCCAGCGCGCCGGTGCCGTCCTCATCCAGCTCCGCCAGCGCCGACACCGCGCAATCGGCGGGCACCGGCGAACCCGGCGTATCCGGATATCCGAAGAATGAAACCGGCGTCTTCGCCTCCACCAGAATCATGTGGGCGAGGCCCTTCAGCGCAGCAGACGCGTCTTCAGGAAAATAAGGAATCTTCTGCGTTTCAAAAAACCCTCGGCCGGCAGCCAGCCGGGGCGCGGCGCGATCCGCAAACACCCGAACGCCGGTAGCCGCCGCCAGCTTTCCGGCAGCCTCCAGGCCGCGCGCATTCACCGTCGCGCCGCCCAGCACCATCGCCGCCGGCCTGCCCGAAAGCAGAACCCGGGCCGCGTCGTCGATCGCAGCCGGTGACGGCATCGCACGCTGCGGCCGCTTCACCACTGCCCCGCGCGATCCCGCCTGCGACCACGAATAATCCGCCGGCACAATCAGCATCGCCACCTGCCCCGGAAGAGTCAGCGCCGCTGCAATCGTCTCCGAAACCGAACACCCGATGGTCGCCGGGCTCGCCACCGTTCGCACTTCGTTCGAAACCGACCGTGCAAACGTCGCGATATCAGAAGTGAGCGGCGCATCGAATTTCAGATGCTGCGTCGAATGCTCGCCGACAATGCTGACTATCGGAGTCCGCGCCTTGCGGGCGTTATGAAAATTCGAAAGTCCGTTGCCAAGGCCCGGCCCGAGGTGCAGCAGCGTCGCAGCGGGCTTGCTCTTCATCCGCGCATAGCCATCGGCCGCACCGGAACAGACGCCCTCGTAGAGGCAAAGCACGCCGCGCATCGCGGGCACCGGATCGAGCGCCGAGACAAAATGCATTTCCGACGTCCCTGGATTCATGAAACAGACTTCGATCCCATTCGCCACCAAAGTCTCAAGCAGACATTCCGCGCCGGTCATACTCAGAAGAAGCATAGCGCTCCGGGCCGCTTCCGCCATGCGCTACATTTCTTAAAGTGCAACCCGATACCGCCGCGGTCCGGCCCGGCGAGGAACTCGATGTCGCCGCGCTGAGCCGCTACCTTGCGGGCAAAATCCCCGGCGCCGGGTCTTCCCTCAACGTCCGCCAGTTCCCCAACGGCCACTCCAACCTTGTTTATCTCGTCGAAATCGGCGGCCGCGAATTCGTGCTGCGCCGTCCGCCCCTCGGGCCCGTCGCCCCCAAAGCGCACGATATGGCGCGCGAATACAAAGTCCTCCACGCCGTGCACCCGCATTTCCCCGAAGCGCCTGAGGTCTTTCTGCTCTGCGAAGATCCCTCCATCATCGGCGGTGTCTTCTTCCTCATGGAACGCCGTCACGGCATCATCATCCGCGATCGCGTTCCCGAAGAACTCGCGGCCATCCCGAACCACCAGCGCCTCATCAGCGAAGCTTTCATCGATTGCCTCGTCCGACTCCACGCCGTCGATGTCACACAACCCGGCCTCAACGCGCTGGGCAAACCCGAAGGCTTCGTCGAACGCCAGGTGCGCGGCTGGGCCGATCGCTGGAGCCGCGCCCGCACAGACGATTACCCCGAAATGGAGCGCGTCGTCGCCTGGCTCGCCGAAAAACTCCCGCCCTCCGGCGCGCCCACGCTGGTCCACAACGATTACAAACTCGACAACGTCATGATGCGCCCCGACGCCAGCGCTGTCGAAGCCGTTCTCGACTGGGAAATGACCACCCTCGGCGACCCGCTCGCCGATCTCGGCCTCACCATGTGTTACTGGTCCTGGGCAAGCCAGGCCGCGAAAGACGATCCACATCCCGCCACGCC
>DASPQQ010000221.1:0-8510 GCA_035624885.1 Bryobacteraceae bacterium
GCGCGAACTCCGTTATCCGGCCAGTTCCTTTCTGAAGCTGGCGGTCGCGCAGCTGCCGGCCGAGCGTGACGCGGAAACGGCCGCGGCGATTTCCGCGCATCTGCGGACAACCTATACCCGTTATCTGAGCGACAAAGCTCGGGCGCAGGCCGCGCCCGAAGTCGAGAATCTGTTCATCGATCAGTTGCAGAAGGCTCCCACCGCCGATCTTCGGATCACGTATTTCCGCGGTCTCGTTTCCATCGCCACGAGTCCCCGTGCGCGCGATGTGCTGAAAGACCTGTTCGCCGGCCACATGGCCATCCCGGATGTTCCGCTCAAACAGCGCGACCGCTGGAACATCATCGCCGCGCTCATGGCGGAAGGCGATCCGTCCGCCCGGGAACTGCTGGATACGGAAGCCAGGCGCGACACGAGTCTGGATGGGCGCAGGTACGCGTTTGTAGCGGCAGCCGCGGCGGGAACCGCGGAGAACAAGAAGAAATTCTTCACGGACTATACCGGAAATTCGTCCCTCGCCGAGGACTGGATCACCGCCAGCCTCCCGTACTTCAACCGCTGGGACCAGACCGAACTCACGCTGCCCTGGCTCAAGCCCGCGCTCGACGCCCTGCCCCAGATGAAGCGCGAAAAGAAGATTTTCTTCGTGCTCGACTGGCTTGACGATTTCGTCGACAGCCAGAATTCCGCCGCGGCGCTGAAAGTCGTCGATGACGCGCTCGCCGCCAATGCAGCCGATCCCGATCTCCGGCTCAAGATTCTCGAAGTGCGCGACGAACTGGCGAGAACGGTCCGGATCAGGACCGGGGCGCGCTGACGGCGGGCGGCGGAATTTTCAGGTGTGTTATTGTTTCGGCCATGCGTGTTCTCTACGTTGGCGCCCTGATCGCCGCCTTGTCTCTGTCCGCCGCCGCCGCTCCGGTGTCGGGTGAAGCCGTTTACGCGCGGCGCTGCGCGGTCTGCCACGAGCAGGTCAACGAGCGCATCCCGTCGAAGGCCGTGCTGCAGCAGATGCCGGCGACCAAAATTCTCAAGGCCCTCGATTTCGGCGCGATGATCACCATCGCGAACCCGATGAATCGCGAAGAGCGCGAAGCCGTCGCGAAGTATCTCGGCACGAATCAGCCCGAAGCGCCGCCCAACCCCGCAGCGTTCTGCAGCGACCGCAAGGTGTCGTTCAACGACAGGACGAAGTTCATGTGGAACGGCTGGAGCCCATCGGGCGATAACACGCGCTTCCAGCCGGCCGATGTCGCCGGGCTGACGGTCGACCAGGTGAAGAACCTCAAGCTCAAATGGGCCTTCGGGTTCGATGGCGACGTGACTTCCTTCGGCGCGCCGGCGGTCTTCGATAACCAGATCTTCATCGGCAGCGCCGGCGGCCTGATCCACGCCATGCATGCCGACAGCGGCTGCCTGCAGTGGGTTTTCCAGGCGGAAGGCCCGGTGCGCGCGGCCATGCGCGTCGTGCCATACGGCAGCGGCCACGCGCTGCTGTTCGGGACGCAGATCGGCTGGTTCTACGCGGTGGACGCCGAGAACGGCAAGATGCTGTGGCGCAAAAAGATTGAAGACCACGATACCGCGCGTCTCACCGGCGCGGCGGCGGTGAATGGCGATGTCGTTTACGTTCCAGTGGCTTCGTGGGAGGAGACGCGCTCGTCGAATCCGGATTATCTTTGCTGCACGTTCCGCGGCAGCCTCGTGGCGCTGCGCATCAAGGATGGCAGCCTGGTCTGGAAATCGTACATGGTGGATGAACCGAAAGCCTCGCCGAATTCCGCTTCGGGCCGCTCGAAGATGGGGCCCTCCGGCGCCAGCATCTGGGCTGCGCCGACCATCGATCTGAAGCGCCATCTCATTTACGTCACCACCGGCGACAATTTCTCCAATCCCGCGACGCCTACCAGCGACGCGCTCGTCGCCATCGACATGGCCACCGGCAAAATCGCGTGGACGAAGCAGGTGACCGAAGGCGACGTTTCACCGTCCGAGAAGGGACCCGACTTCGATTTCGGTTCCTCGCCGATGCTGGTGAAGACACCCGACGGCAAGGACGTCGTCGTCGCCGGGCAGAAATCGGGAATCGTTTATGCGTTCGATCCGGATCAGCAGGGCAAGCTGCTCTGGCAGGTGCGAGTCGGCATCGGCGGCGCGAATGGCGGTGTGCAGTGGGGTACGGCAAGCGACGGGCGCAATGTCTATGCGTCAACCTCGGATAAAGCCACGATTCGCTCGACGGGACCGAACGGTGAAGCCATCCGCACCTTCGACAAGACCAAAGGCGGCGGCCTGACGGCACTGAAAATCGCCGATGGCAGCAAGGCCTGGTTCACGCCGCCCGATCCCTGCAAAGCGGACGGTTGCAGCCCGGCGCAGTCCATGGCTCTGACCGCGATTCCGGGCGCGGTCTTCTCCGGCGCCTACGACGGGCACATTCGCGCGTACTCCTCGGAAGACGGCAAAGTGCTCTGGGATTTCGATACTCTGCGGGATTTCACAACGGTGAATGGCGTGAAAGCAAAGGGCGGCGCCCTCGACGGCAGCGGACCGGTTATCGTGAAAGGGATGGTTCTGGTCAATTCCGGCTATCCCCGTTTCGGCGGATTGCCGGGCAACGTTCTGCTCGCTTTTACGCCGGATGGCAAGTAAGAAACCGTCCACATCAATCAGCCGCGGGGATTACATCGATGCGACGCTTCTGATCGTCCTGACGTTCGCCGTTTACTGGCCCGCGCTCCACGGCGGGCTGGTGATGGATGACGCGCGCCATATCACGCGCCTCGACCTCCGCTCCGTGCACGGCCTGTGGCGCATCTGGTTCGAACTGGGCGCCACGTCGCAATACTATCCGCTGCTGCACAGCGCTTTCTGGACGGAATATCAGCTCTGGGGCGGCGCGGTCACGGGTTACCACCTGGTCAATGTGCTCCTTCACGCCGGGTCCTCGCTGCTGCTGGTGGCGATTCTGAAAAAGCTCGAAATCCGCGGCGCCTGGCTCGCGGGATTCCTGTTCGCGCTGCATCCGCTGTGCGTGGAATCGGTCGCGTGGATCGCCGAGCAGAAGAATACGCTCTCGACCATCCTCTATCTCGGCGCCGCGCTTGCGTATCTGCAGTTCGACCGTTCGCGGGCCCGGCGGCCGTACTGGCTCGCGCTCGGTCTCTTCGTACTGGCGCTGCTGAGCAAATCCGTCACCGCGACGCTGCCGGCCGCATTGCTCATCGTGTTCTGGTGGAAGCGCGGCAGGGTCGATATCGAACAGGACGTGAAGCCGATCGCCCCGTTCCTCGTTCTCGGCGTGGGGATGGGTCTGTTCACCGCGTGGGTGGAGCGAACTTACATTCAAGCCGCCGGACCTGATTTTTCGCAGTCCATTCTGCTTCGCATGGGGATTGCCGGCCGCGTGGTGTGGTTCTACCTTTCGAAGATCCTCGTGCCGGTCGGATACATGTTTGTGTATCCGCGCTGGGGTGATGACGTCAGCCCGCTCTGGCTGCTTTCGGTGCTCGCGGCGATCGGCGTGCTGGTCTGGTACGCGCGGCGCGACCGCGCACCGCTGGCAGTCTTTCTGATCTTCCTCGTTACGCTCGTTCCGGTGCTCGGCTTCCTCAACGTTTATCCGTTCCTTTACTCTTACGTCTGGGATCACTTTGCCTACCTTGCCGCTCCGGCCGTCATCGCCCTGTGCGCCGCCGGTATCGCGCGCGTGATTCCCGAACGCGCCGGGATGGTTGTGGTCCTCGGCCTCGGCGCGCTGACGTTTGTGCGTGCCGGCACGTTCCGCGACGGCACGACGCTCTACACCGATACCCTCCGGCGGAATCCCTCGGCGTGGCTGGCACACACCAATCTGGCCGGGGAACTATTGCTGGCAAATCAGGTCCCCTCCGCCATCGAACACCTGCACGCCGCGCTGCAGCTTCGTCCCCAGAGCCCGGACGCGCATTACAACCTCGGCACCGCGCTTGCTTCCATGCCCGGCCATTCAGGCGACGCGATTCAGGAATACGAAACCGCCATCCGGCTCAAGGAAGACACGCCCGAAGCGCACGACAAACTGGGACGCGAACTCATGAACGTTCCAGGCCGCCAGGCCGAAGGCATCCGCCATCTCGAACGCGCCCTCGAATTCAATCCCGATTTCGCCGATGCGCATCTGAACCTCGGCATTGCGCTGTCGCGTGTTCCGGGCAGAATGGGCGATGCTCTCGATCATCTGGAAACAGCCCTGCGCCTGGAGCCCGGTATCCCCGGCGGACGCGGCGCGCTCGAGCTGGTTCTCGCCCAGACCCCGGGCCGCGCAGGGGAAGCGATCGGCTATTTCGAAGAGCAGGTGAAGCAGCACCCCGATTCCCCCGAAATGCAGAATGCTCTCGCCAACGCGCTGCGCAACGAACGCGACCGCATCCCCGAAGCCATTCTGCACTTCCGCGAAGCGCTGCGTCTGAAGCCGCACATGATCGAGGCGCACATGAACCTCGCCAATACGCTGGCGCAGTTTCCCGACCGCCAGCAGGAAGCCATCGCGGAGTATCAGGCCGTGCTGAAGCTGAATCCGCACTTTCCCGAAGCCCACAACAACCTGGGCAATGCGTTCGCGGCAATCCCCGGCCACACTGGCGAAGCGATGAAGGAGTACCTTACGGCGATTGCGGATGATCCTTCTTCAGCCGATCCGCACGTCAATCTCGGGGCTATCTACTTCAACATGCCCGGCCATCTGGCCGACGCGATTCAGCAGTTCCAGGCAGCGGTCCGTCTCGATCCCGGTCTGGCCGATGCCCGCACCGATCTGGGGCTGGCGCTTTTACAATGGCCCGCGCACGATCGCAACGAAGAGGCGCTCGCGCAGTTCGAAGCGTCGCTGCGCCTCAAGCCCGATCCCGAGCTGCAGCAGCGGGTCAAGCAGCTCCGGCAGACGATCGACGCTCAGAAGACCAGCTTGAGGCCGAACTGAATCTGCCGCGACGTGGTCGCTGTCGTCGTGATCAGACCGGCTGACGGGCTGATCGACGTCCCGGAAAACACGGTCGCGTTCGGCGAGGCGAAGTTCGGGTGGTTCAGGGCGTTGAAGAACTCCGCGCGGAACTGCAGGCTGCTCCGCTCCGCGATGTGTGTGGTCTTGAAGAGCGAGATGTCGAGATCGGCGAGTCCCGGACCGGTGAGAACGCCGCGGCCCACGTTGCCGTAGGTGCCGGCCGCGGGGAGCACAAACGCGTTGGGGTTGTACCACTCGGTCGGGCTGCCGACGATGATGGAGCCCGTGAAGGCCGGGTTGTAATTCGGACGGTCCGGATTGCGCGTATCGCCGTCGCCCGAGCGGTTGGAGCCGACCTGCGGCGTGATCGGGAATCCGCTCAGCACGGTGACGATTCCGTTCAGTTGCCAGCCGCCGACGATCTTCTCCTCGGCCCCGCTTGCCCCGCTGAGCAGCGCCTTGCCATGGCCGAACGGCAGTTCGTAAGATCCCGAGATGGTCGCCTGATTCGCCACGTTGAGCGCCGAAGGGCCCCAGTCGCGCGAAATGTCGTTGCGGTCGAGCACCATCTGGGCCTGATTCTGCGCCTGCGCGCCGGTCGGAGCGGAGTTGATATCGAGATTCTTTCCGCGGGTGTAGTTGCCGCGGAACTGCAGCCCGTGCGCCAGCCGCTGGGTGATATCGAGCTGCACCGCGTTATAGCTGCTGTTGCCTTCCGAATACCAGAAGAAGCCGCCCGAAAGGTACGGATCGGGCCGCGTCGTGACGGGGATGTACTGCGCTCCGAAAGGAACGGTCGATTTCGTGGTGCCCGGCGTGCCGCCGGCCGTGCAGCCGGCCGTGTTCGTGCAGACCTGCGCGGGGATGGTGTTGGGATCGATATTGATCAGACCGTGATAACCGTGCGAGCCGACGTAAACCGCGCGGAACGAAGTGTTGCGGCCAAGCTGATGTTCGATGGTGAAGTTCCACTCCTGAACGGTCGGCGTCTGCACGTTGGGCTGAATGCCCTGCGGCGCGAAGATCGTGCAAGGCTGAGGCACTGCCGGCCCGCAGGGCTGCGCCGGCGGCACACCGGGTGTGATCGGCAGCAGCGACGGCAGTGATGCGCTCGAATACGAGACCGAGCCGTTGTACGGAGGCACTGAGTTCAGCAGGAAGCTGAGCGCGTCGATCATCGAATAGTAGGTGCCGAAGCCGGCGCGAACCGCTGTTTTGCCGTTGCTGAACGGATCCCACGCCAGACCCACGCGCGGCCCGAGCAGCAGTTTCGCGTTGTTCTGCGAATAGACGGAGTTGCCCACGACCGGCTGCGAGATCAGAACGCCGTTGCTGTCCGTGGCGTAGTTGGAAGCGCGTCCATCGACTTCATTCCACCCGGTGTTGAACTCGTCGCGCAGGCCCACCCGCACCGTCAGGTTGGGACGCAGCTTCATCACGTCCTCCAAGTACCAGGCGCCATAGAGGCTTCTCCAGCCGAGCTCGTTGGCGTCGGGAACCACCTGAAACGTGGTCACGGTGCCCTGCAGAAGAGTCGTCAGGCTGGCGAAGGTCGCGACGCCGAGCTGGCGCGACGCCGTGTCTTCGTTGTCGCGCAGGCGCTGGAACCAGACCCCGAAGCTGAGCTGATGGATGCCGTGGTTCAGCCGGACATCGTCGGTGTAGGTGAACAGATTGCGCCGGTTCCACACGTTCGCCGCGTTGTTCGTGCCGGCCGCGGTGATGGCCGAAGAGGAGTTGGTGGAAAGGCCGCCGCTGACGGTAATGCCGCCCGGCAGCTCTCCCGTCACGAAGGAGTCCGATGCCGGGAAGGAAGTGTATGTGTACGGCAGGAACGTATAGGCGGCGCGCGAGTAGCCGAAGGTGGCCGTATTCACCACAGTCGGTGAAAAGGTGTGGATTTCCTGAATGCTCGAGACCTGATTGCGCAGGTTGAGAACCGCGCCGAACAGCGGGTCGGCCTGCGGGCTCAGGTTATAGCCGTCGTCGATCGTATAAGACGCCGAAAGGGAATCGCGATCGGAGAGAATGTAATCCGGCCGCACGGTTCCGAAGTTTTCGCGAATCGACTGCAGCGGGTTGTTGTAGGAAGTCGCCGCGCCCGTGGGCAGCCCGTTTACGTAAAGCTCCAGGCCCGGCGCCGGCCACATCGACATGTACTGCAGCATGGCCGGATTCAGGTTCGCCACCGTCACGTAGGTGCCCGCCGAGTTCGGCAACTCGCCGAGCCGCGCCTCGGCGTCCGGCACGATGCTGACGTTGCTCACCGCGAGCGACTGCCGGAATCCTTCGTAATTGGCGAACGCGAAGAGCTTGTTCTTTTTGATGGGCCCGCCCATCGCGGCGCCGAACTGATTGCGGTGGAATGGCGGAACCACGGCGCGGTCGAAGAAATTCCGCGCATCCAGATCGCTGTTGCGCAGGAACTCGAAGATCGATCCGTGCAGTTCGTTGCTGCCCGACTGCGTCACGATCACCACCTGCGCGCCCGCGCGTTTCCCGTACTCGGCGCCATAGGCGTCGGTGAGCACGTTGAATTCGCGCACTGCGTCAATGCCCAGCAGTTCCTGGCTCGCCCCGCCCGGCGTCACCGCGAGCTGGCTCGATCCCATGTATTCGACGCCGTTCAGGAGGAACAGATTGTCGCTCGGGCGCCGTCCGGCAACAGCGAAAGTGTTGCCGTTGCTCGTGCTCGTGTTGGCGCTCTTGAGCACGTAGTTGAGCGAGCCGGGGTTGAGGGCGATCAGGTTGTCGAAGCTGCGCCCGTTGAGCGGCAGATCCTTCACTTCCTGTTCGTTCACCATGCCGGAGACGGAAGAGGTGGTCGTATTGACGATGGGAACTTCGGCCGCAACCGTCACCTCCTGCGCGAGCGTGCCCACCTCCAGCATCAGGTTCACCACGGCGTTCTGGCCCACTTCGAGGTCAATCCCGGTGCGGACCGCCGTCTTGAATCCTTCCTTCGCCGCGCGCACTTCCTGCGCGCCGAGCGGCAGGGGGCCGGCGCTGTAATTGCCTTCCGCATCCGAGAGCACGGTTCGCTTTGCGCCCGTCTCGACGCTGGTAACGGTAATGCTCGCGCCGCTGACGGGTCCGCCGGAGGGGTCCTCAATGCGGCCGGATACTGACGCGCCCACCTGCGCCGGGGCCGGTACAAGGGCCGCCACGGACAGAAACGCCAGACAAATTCCGGCTCGAACGAGGTCCGCTGAACGAGGTATTCTCACTGATGCGATCTCCTATTCCGTGTTCCGGGGGCTGGCCGGGTACTGAAAATAATCCGCAGGTTCGACGGCTCGATGTTCTCAGGCGCCGAATGGCCAGCCGGCATAATGACCGGTTTCACCAAAGCAAGCCATTTCAGAATATCGTAAATCTCACCCGGGGCAGACGCCGTAATCGATGTATTGTCGCTATGAAAGGAAACGGGGTTACCGGCCAGACTGAGGTTCCAGGCGGCGAATGCGCACTGCTCGCTGAGCGCTTCAAAACGCGCCTCCTCGCCCCGCGCAATCGCCGTGTCGAAGAA
>DASPQQ010000222.1:0-5902 GCA_035624885.1 Bryobacteraceae bacterium
GCCACAGCACCACGTTGGTCCAGTCGGTTTCTTCTTTCCACTCACCCGACTGCTTGTCTTTCCAGCGCCGGTTCGTCGCCACCGAGAAGCGGGTGACAGCCGCTCCGCCCGGGGTGAACTTGGTTTCGGCATCCTTGCCAAGATGTCCGATCAGGATGACTTTATTCACGCTGCGCGATGCCATATAACCCTGAACTGTATCACGCGCTACTGCCTTGCAATAATCAGATCGCGAATCCGGCCATATTCAGCCGCCGAGAGGATTTTCCGGCTGAGAAGCTGGCTTTTATTCAGATAGGGCCGGTTTTTCACAATAGCCAGGGCTCTGGCCTCCTGGATTCCCGGCAACATCTTCAGTTCTTCCAGGCTGGCGGAGTTGATATCCACCAGGTCGCGTCCGGCCCCGCAGAGGCCCGGAACCATCCAGGCCGGAATCAGTGCAGCCGGAGCCATGGTGCCAAACATCACCCGCAAAAAATTTCCCCTCGTCATGGATGAAACGCGGTCTCCGGGACCTTTGTCATAATAACTACATATGACGTTCAGAATCGGGCTTGCCTGCGCCATCGCAGCGGGTGCGCTGCTTGGCGCGGATCAGCCTCAGGTCAAGGTAGTTGAGGAAATCGTCGCCAAGGTCAACAGCGACATTATTACGCGGGGCGAGCTGGCCAAAGTACACGAAGAGGTTTCTCTCGAATTGCAGCAGACGAGCGGCCTCACCGGCGAGGCCCTGCAGGGAGCGATCGACAAAAAATCGGCCGACCTCCTGCGCGACCAGATCGACCAGCTGCTTCTTGTCCAGAAAGGCAAGGAACTGAACATCAATGTCGACAGCGACGTGAACCGCCGCATCGCCGATATTCAGTCGCAGAGCAAACTCGCCGATCCGGAACAGTTCCACAAATGGATCTACGACCAGAGCGGCATGACCTACGAGGACTTCAAGGATCAGCTCAAGAAGCAGGCCCTCACGCAGCGCGTGCTGAGCGAAGAAGTCTGGCGCAACATCACCATTCCGCGCGCGGAAATGCAGAAGTACTACGACGAACACAAGGCCGATTTCATCCGCCAGGACATGGTGGTGCTGCGCGACATTCTGGTTTCGACCGGCGACGGCAGCTCGGCGAAGGTCGCCGAGGCCGAAAAGAAGGCGAAGAGTCTGGTGGACCGGGCGCGCAAAGGCGAGAAGTTCACCGATCTCGCGCGTCAGAATTCGGACGGCCCGACGGCGCAGAATGACGGCGAACTGGGTTCGTTCAAAAAAGGCCAGCTCCGCAAGGAAGTGGAAGACATCGCTTTCAGCCACGACAAGGGCTATGTTTCCGATCCCGTGAGAACGCCGGCCGGGTTTGAGATCTACCGGATCGAGGAGCGCTATGCCGCCGGTCAGGCGGCCTTCGACGAGGTGGAAAACCAGATCAACGCCATCCTCGCCGAGCCGCGCGGCGCCCCGAAGGTTCGCGAGTATCTCGCCAAACTGCGCGAGAACGCCTTCATGCAGATCAAGCCGGGCTATGTCGATTCCGGCGCCGTACCGGGCAAGGACACGGCATGGAAAGATCCCGCGCAGCTCCGTCCGCAGACCACCACGAAGGAAGCGGTCGCCGCCACGCAGCGCAGGAAGTTCCTGAAAGTCATTCCCTATGGAAAGGCAGTAAAGGACGATTCGCCCGCGCCACCCCCGGCGGTGACGCCGGTGTCGAACGATCCGGTGCCTGTGAAGCAGCCTGCATGAAGTCTCCTTTCGTCCGGGAACTGAAACCGAACGAGATCGCGACCGCGATTTTTCTGGTTCAGTCCAGGGAGATCCGCCAGAAACGCACCGGCGAACCTTATCTTTCGCTGGTGCTTTCCGACCGGACGGGCGAGATCGACGCCAAGATGTGGGACAACGTGTCCCAGGTGATGGACACGTTCGACCGCGACGACTTTCTCAAAGTCAAAGGGCTCATGCAGCTCTACAACGGCCGCTCGCAGTTCACCATTCACCAGTGCCGGCGCGTCGACGACAGCGAGGTCGATTTCCGCGACTTCTTTCCGGCCTCGACACGCGACCCGGAAGTGATGTGGACCGAGCTGCGCTCCATCGTGAACGCCGTCGAAAGCGCCCACATTCGCGACCTGCTCAACGCCTTCCTTGACGATCCCGAGATCGCGCGGCGCTATCTGGTGGCGCCCGCGGCGAAGAGCATCCATCACGCCTACCGCAGCGGCCTTCTGGAACACGTTCTCTCGCTTTGCAGCCTCGCGAAGATGGCCGCGAAACATTACCCGAACGTCGATCTGAGCCTGCTGATCGCGGGCTGCGTCCTGCATGACATCGGCAAGATCCACGAGCTCAGCTACGAGCGCGCCCTCGGCTACACCGTCGAGGGCCAGTTGCTGGGACATATTTCCATCGCCATCCGCATGATGGCGGAGAAGCTCGCGCAATTCCCGGATTTTCCCGTGAGAGACCGGAACCTTCTCGAGCACCTCATCCTGAGCCACCACGGAAAGCTGGAGTTCGGCTCGCCCAAACTTCCCATCTTCCCCGAGGCTCTGCTTCTCCATTATCTGGACGACATGGATTCCAAGATGGAAGCGATGCGCGCGCTGATCGACAAGGACCCGCTGGCCGAGGGCTTCTTCACCGGCTACAGTTCCTCGCTCGAGCGCGTCGCTCTGCGCAAGGAAAAATATCTCTCCCCGCCTCCGCCACCGGCTCCTCAGTCGCCTGCAAAACCTCCGGCGCCCGCTCACAGCAACTCGGTATTTGGCTCAAAGCTGCAACTGGCTTTGAGCGACGACGGGGATTAGGGGATGCCGAAAGAACGTGAAGTGCCTCCGCCGCTCGAGATGATGTGCCTCAACGCGCTCTGGACGCTGGGCGAAGGGAACGTGGAGGAAGTGCGCAGGATCGTGTCCGAGAGGAACGGTCCCCTGGCCTATACGACGGTGCTGACGCTGCTCGACCGCCTGGCCAAACGCAGCGCGGTCACGCGCCGCAAGGAGGGCCGCGGCTTCCGCTACCAGCCGATCGTGGATCGCGACAGGCTGCGCCGGATCGCTCTGCGCCAGTTTCTCAACCATCATTTCGACGGCCAGGCGGACGGATTGAAAGTGTTCCTCGAGCAGCTCATCGTCGAAGAAGTCCAGCAGGCGTGAAGATCCTCGTCCGGGCGACGAACTGGATCGGCGACGCGGTGATGTCGCTGCCGGCGTTGCGGGCATTGCGGGCGCGGTATCCGGAAGCCGAAATCTCCATTCTGGCGAAGCCGTGGGTTGCAGACCTCTATCAGGGCTGGCGGATTATTCCGTTTGAACGATTCCGCTGGAGTCTGATCCGGCAGTTGCGCGCCGAGCGGTTCGATCTGGCGGTTCTGTTTCCCAATTCCTTTTCGAGCGCGCTGGTGGCGTGGCTGGCGGGTGCGAAGCGGATCGTTGGTTACGACCGCGATGCGCGGGGGCTGCTGATTCCTTTTCCGATCGAGCTGCCGCCGCCGGCGCATGAGCGCTATTACTACCTCGAACTGCTGAAGCGCGCGAGGATCATCGAGGCGGTTCCGGAAGTGACTGAGATCCGTTTCGACGGCGTGGAGGAAGCGCGGGCTCGGGGCGAAGCGTTGTTCCGGGCGGCGGGCATCGCGCTGCCGGTGACCGGCGTGAGCCCGGGAGCGGCGTTCGGTTCGGCCAAGCGCTGGCTGCCGGAGCGGTTTGCGGAAGTGGCTCGGCGGCTGGGCGGATCGGTGGCGGTGTTCGGGTCGGCGGCGGAGAAGGGGCTTTGCGAGGAAGTGGCGCGCCTCGCGGGCGGGAAGAGCTTCGCGGGCGCGACCTCGCTGCGGCAGTTCATCGACATGGTGGCGGCGTGCCGCGTCTTCCTTTGCAATGACTCGGGCGCGATGCATATCGCGTATGCGGCCGGCGTGCCATCGGTGACGGTGTTCGGGCCGACGAACGAGTTCGCGACGGGGCCGACGGGATCGAGCGCCGTGATCGTGCGCGAGCCGGTCGAGTGCGCGCCTTGCGGGCTGCGCGAGTGCCCGATCGATCACCGCTGCATGACGCGCGTCACGGTGGATCACGTCATGGCCTCCATCCGAGTGTGAACTCGTTGCCGCGGCAGCCGTTCGATTCGATGCTGACTGGTGTGTCGGGTGAAGCGTTTCCGGCCCGGAAGGTGACATTCTGCGGGCCGTGGCTGATGACTTCGGCTTCGTGATCTCCGAGCCAGACTTTGGGGTGGCCGCCGATATTCAGCGCGTAGACCGTGTAGAGACCGTTGCCTGCATTGACGATGCCGCCGGGATTGATGAGCGGCGGCTGAAGGCGGATGAAAGCTTCTTCTTCAACCGGTGAGGTGCGCGGCAGCAGAATTGCGTAGGCGGTGATGGCCGGAACGACTGCAATCACGGCGATCCACTTGAGCGGGACACGAGCCAAGAGCAGGAGGATCGTGACGAGCGAGATGACGCGGCCGAGCCAGACTTCCCATGAGGCGCGATAGTGCTGATTGGGATCGTTGGTGAGAAGGAAGCCGATGGGGTCCGGCTTTCCATTCCAGCCGGCGTCGTAGCTGCTCTTGACGAGCGTCCCGGTTCCGTTCAGCTTCCCGGCGGCCCACGCGACGTAGGCTTCGAGGAACGCGGCGTCCTTCGTGGAGCGTATGGGTTCGAAAGCCGGCGGATCGACTTTGACCGACTCGGGGCCGTCCGGCATGCGGTAGATGACGTTGCCTTCGCCGTCATCGAAGGCGACTTCCATCTGGCCGCGGAACTTTTCCGGCTCGGCGAACCAGTGGAAGTACTCGCGCGAGTTCGCTTCATGCACGACGAAGTAACGGACGTTGAGGGCGCGCAGCCAGAGTTCGGCGATGGGCTCGGCGCCGATGCCGCAGCCGAAGGCGATCTGACGCTCGGCGGCCCAGATTAGAAAGTTCGAGACGGCTTGCCCGGAGCCACCGACCTGCGGGACGTCGGACCACAGCGGCAGCGTGCTGTCGAGTTCGCCCGAGACGAAGACGCGCGAGTGGCCGGCGTGGTCGTTGAGCCATTGCGCGATCCTGTACGCGACTCCCGTTGTCGGGTCCTGGGGTTTGGGTTGGATGGGCCAGGCGTGGGTGAGGAAACTCCAGGAGAGCGCGAGTCCAATGACGATGGCGGGGATCTGGAAGCGGCGGAAGAGTGCGGCGAGCAGGAGCACGCATCCCGCGTTGAATTCGAGCATGTAGCGATGCGGCGAAGGCAGCAGATAGTTGCCGGCAACGGTGAAGCTGACGACGACGATGCCGGTGAGTGCGACCCAGGCGAGGAGAAACCACCGCCGCCAGAAAGCGATAGCGAGGAGCGCGATCGCGATGGCGAAGATCAGGTACGTGGTTGCACTGAAAGGCTGGGACGTCAGCGTGTGGCGAAGGACGATGCGGTTGAGCAGCGAGGAAGTGACGAAGTAGCCGGGCGTCATCCAGAAGGCACTCAGGCCGTAAGCCGTGCCGCCGATGCCGATGACTTCGATCCAGCGGCGCGTGGCGATGGCGAGCGCGGCGAGGATGACGAGCAGGCCGATGAGCCCGGGCCAGTTAATGAGGAAGACGACGCCGGCGAGGATGGCCGCGGTGACCCGGCGATTGCGCCACGCGGCGGCGAGCGAGAGCAGGACGAAGGGGAAAGCGAAGGCGTGCGCGGCTTCGTCGTAGCCGATCAGCGCGACAAAGCCCCAGGGCGCGTAGTGGTAAGGCTTCGCGATGGTGCGCCAGGTTTCCATCGCGTAGGCGGGCGAGGGGAAAAAGCTCCAGGCGATCGCGGCGAGAAGGGCTTGGGCTCGGCTATCAAAGAGCTGTCGCCCGAGGATGTAGAGCGCGGCAGGGATGAGCGCATAGCCAACGCCGGTGACGATGTGAAAGGCTCGGCCGATCGAGTGCGCC
>DASPQQ010000223.1:0-3299 GCA_035624885.1 Bryobacteraceae bacterium
CGAGAGCGCGGCGGATCTGCTCGATGAGTGGTTCGAATCGCCGGAAGTGAAAGTCACGCTGGCGACGGATGGAGTGATCGGGGCGAATGGCGGGCCGCGCTCGGCGGGGACGGCTTACATCCTGATGCACCATTCGATGGGCGGAGTGGCCGGGAAGCGCGGGTTGTGGGGATTCGTGAAGGGCGGGATGGGCGCGGTGGCGGAGGCCATTGCGGCTTCCGCGAAAAGCAAGGGCGTATCGATTCGCGTGAACGCGCCGGTGAACCGCGTGCTCGTGCGCGATGGGCGGGCGTATGGCGTGGCGCTGGAGAATGGCGAGGAGATTCAGGCGGATGCGATCGCGTCGAATCTCGATCCGAAGGCGACGTTCCTGAAGCTGGTGGAACCTTCGCAGCTCGATCCGGAGTTTCGCGCCTCAATCGAACGGTTCCGCGTGGAAGGGACTTCGCTCAAGATGAATCTGGCGCTCGATGGATTGCCGGATTTCACCGCGCTGCCCGGAGCGCCGGGACCGCAGCATGGCGCGACGATGCACATCTGCCCTTCGATCGATTACGTGGAGCGGGCGTGGGATGACGCGAAGTATGGACGGCCGTCGAGGAACCCGCTGCTCGAGATGACCTGCCCGACGGTTTATGATCCGGCACTGGCGCCCGCTGGGAAGCACATCATGGGGATCTTTCTGCAGTACGCGCCATACACGCTGCGCGATGCGAACTGGGACGATCTGCGGGAGCCGTACGGCGATCGCGTGCTGGAAGTGATCTCGGAGTATGCGCCGGGATTTGGGGCGAATGTGCTCGAGCGGCAGGTGCTGACGCCGCTCGATCTGGAACGGCGGTTCGGCATCGCCGGCGGCAACATCTTCCATGGCGAGATGAGTCTCGACCAGATGTTCTTTCTGCGGCCGGTGGCGGGATGGGCGCGCTACCGGACGCCGGTTCGCGGATTGTGGCTGTGCGGATCGGGGGCGCATCCGGGCGGCGGAGTGATGGGAGCGCCTGGCTATAACGCGGCGCGGGAGATGATCGGCTGACGCGGGATCGACATATTATAGTTTCGAGATGCGACTTCGCCTGATCCCCTTCTCGCTGCTGGCCGCGGCCAGCTTCGTTTCCGCGCAGACCGGATACAACCCTCCGCGCATGGCGGACGGGCATCCCGATCTTGAAGGCACGTACGACATTGCGACGCTGACGCCGCTCGAACGGCCGAACGGAGCGGGGCCCACGCTGACGAAGGAGCAGGCGGCGCGGTTCGAGGCGCAGACAGAGGCGCGGCGCAAACAGGCGGACGCGCCGCTGGCGGCGGACCGTTCGGCGCCGCCGGTGGGTGGAACGGGGCCGGGCGGGGGCGGCGGCGGCAAGGTCGGCGGGTACAACTACGGCTGGCTCGATCCGGGTTCGACGTTCAACGTGGTGGACGGGCAGTTCCGGTCGTCGATCGTGATCGATCCGGCGAACGGCAGGATTCCGCCGCTGACGGCGGCTGCGCAGCAGCGCGCGGCGTCGCTGCGCGGACAGTCGAATTCGGATGCGGTGGAGAACGATCCGGATCTGGACAAGACGCCGGGCGCGTATGACGATCCCGAGCGGCGGCCTCTGGGCGAGCGCTGCCTGCTGGGATTCGGATCGACTTCGGGTCCGCCGGCGCTGCCCGATTACATGTACAACAATCTGCACCGCATCGTCGAGACGAAGGATTACGTCATGATCCTGACGGAAATGGTGCATGACGCCCGCATCGTCAGGATGAACAGCCAGCATCTGCCGGCGTCGATCCGCAAGTGGAACGGCGATTCGATCGGGCACTGGGAAGGCGACACGCTGGTGGTGGATACGACGAACTTCACGGCGAAGACGCGCTTCCGGGGTTCGACGGAGAATCTGCATGTTGTGGAGCGGTTCACGCGCACCGGCCCGCGGACGCTGCTGTACAAGTTCACGGTGGAAGATCCGGCGACGTGGGCGCGGCCGTGGACGGGCGAGATGACGTGGCCGCTCACGGATCAGCATATCTACGAATACGCCTGCCACGAAGCCAACTATGCGCTGGCCGATATTCTGAGCGGGGCGCGGCTGCGCGACAAAGAGCAGGCGGAAGAAGCGGAGAAGAAAGCGAAGTAGTTCCCGGCGATTCCCAGCCGGGCGGAATTCTGACATGATGTCCGGGAAAGGAAATCGTTATGCCAAGTCTTGTCGATCGACGGACCGCGTTGAGTCTGATCGGCGCAGGTATTGCAGGCGCCGCGTGGCGCGGAATGGAGGCGGCGCCGGCGGGGCCGAAGTTTCCGAAGGGCGCGATCATCCGGACTCTGCTGAAGGATCTGCAGCCGGAGACGCTCACCGGACCCACGCTGTTCCACGAACATCTTTCGATCGATCTGCCTTACTTCGGGCCGCCGCGGACCACACCGGCGCCGCCCGCGGCGACAGACGACGTGGACGCGATGATTCGCGAGGTCAACATCGCCGCCGGGGAAGGCGTGGCGTGCATCGTGGATGGCGGCCATGCCGATATGAAGCGCAGTCTCGATGCGCTGAAGCGGATCGCCATGAACACGAAGGTGCATATTGTGGCGAGCGGCGGCTATTACATGGGGCGCGTCTATCCGCCGGAAGTGGCGGCCGAGAGCGAGGATCAGATTGCCGACTGGCTGGTGAAAGAGGCATTCGCGAATCGCTATGGCGCGTTTGGAGAGATCGGCGAGAACCCGGATGCGCCGATGAGCGAGGACGAGCGCAAGGTGTTTCGCGCGGTCGGGAAGGCGCACCTGCGCACGAATCTGCCGATCTTCACGCATAACGCTTATGGCACGGGGCCGAATGTGCCGAAAGACGCGGGGCTGCGGCAGCTTGATGTATTCGAGTCCGTGGGGGTGAAGCCGAACCGGGTCGTGATCGGGCATATGTGTTGCCTCGACGATCCGGAGGCGGAGGTGATCAAGGCGATTGCGAAGCGCGGTGCGTTTGTCGGCTTCGATCGCGTGACGGCGGGGATGGTGCCGGACGACAAAAAGATCCGGATGATTCAGAAGTTTCTCGACGCCGGGTATCAGGACCAGTTGCTGCTCGCCTCCGATTTCACGGGCCGGCGCACCGAGGCGCGGCCAGGAGCTTACGGGCGGACGCTTGCGGTTTTCGTGCCGAAACTGCGCGAGGCGGGGATCGGGGAAGACGTGATCCACGCGGTTCTGGTGGATAACAGCCGCCGCTATCTTGCGTTTGTGCCGACGAAGGCTTAACGAAAAACTTCACTAGAGGCGGGCCGTGGGATGGCCGATAAGACAGATGGCCTTC
>DASPQQ010000224.1:0-6355 GCA_035624885.1 Bryobacteraceae bacterium
CGGATGCGAGCAATCGAATCCCTTCGGCACGCGAGTCAGCGTCTCGCCCTGCAGCTCACCCATCAGCGTGCGCAGCTTGCGCGATCCGAGGAGTCCCTCAAACTCTTCATGCGAGTCTCTGATGTGCGCGCGCACGGCGAACAGCGCATCGGCTTCGGCGAAATAGAGCCCGCCCGCCACTTCCACCGCCTCGGGCGAAACCGCGAAGTAGAAGGAAGCCGCGTCGTTCTTTTCCGTCCCGTTGCGCCAGAGCAGCGCGCCGACGTGCGTCTTGTACGGCGTCTTGTCTTTCGAGAAACGCGTGTCCCGGTAGATCCGGTACATGCACTTCGCCGGTTCGCCCACGTACTGCGGAGCGAAGCGCATCATCTCGCCGTGAACCGCCTCGATCAGCCGCAGCATGGGCAGCCGGAGCTCCTCTTCGAAGACGGCCTTGCGCGGCGTAAACCATTCGCGGTCATTGTTTTTCTTCAGATCCTTGAGGAACTTCAGGCCTTCCCGCGAGAAGCCGGGAAACGTGGTCTTCATTCCTATAATTAAACCAGTGAATCGCATTCAGGCGGTGCTGGACCGGCTCAACGAAGTGCCCGATCTGTCGGCCCGGCGCGACGCCCCACTCGCCCCCTGCACGCGCTTCGGCATCGGCGGCCCGGCCGACATCCTGATCGAAACCCCGAACACCGGTTCGTTTGTCCGGGCGCTGGACATCGCCCGGTCCTGCGGCGTTCCCACGACGGTCATCGGCGGGGGCACGAACCTCGTCGTGGCCGACGATGGCTATCGCGGGGCCGTCCTGAAGCTCACCAGCGATTTCATCGAATCGAACGGCGAGACCATTCTCGTCGCGGCCGGAACCGTTCTGCAGAATCTGGTGGACTACACGGTCGATCACGGGCTCCGGGGTCTTGAGACCATGACCGGCATCCCCGGCTCGGTGGGCGGCGCAATTTACGGCAATGCCGGAGCCTACGGGCACTCGATGATGGAGCGCGTATCCTTCGTGAGTTTTTTCGACGGCGAGAAGGTCCGCAACTTCTCCGGCGCTGAATGCGGCTTCGACTACCGCACCAGCATTTTCAAGTCGCACAAGGACTGGATCATCTTCAGCGCCGTACTCACCATGCTTCCCGGCGATTCGGCCGCCCTGCGCGAAACCGCCGGCCGCATTCTCGATACCCGCAACAAAAAATACCCTCCGGCGATGAAATGCGCGGGCAGCATCTTCAAGAATTTCCTGCTGCGCGACCTGCCGCCGGAAGTCGCCGCCATCGTTCCGCCGAACGCCGTCATTGAAGGGAAAGTGCCGTCGGCCTGGTTTCTCGAGCAGGTGGGCGCCAAAGGCATGCGCGCGGGCGACATCCGCGTGGCGGACTACCACGCCAATCTCATCTATAACGAAGGGCACGGCACGGCGCGCGAGGTCGCGCGGATCATCCGGGAACTGAAGCGCCGCATCCGGGAACGCTGGGGCATTGCGATCGAGGAGGAAGTCCAGTACGTTGGTTTCCGCGAAAATTCCTGAATTTTTCCGGGAACCAAATCCGCGGCAGAATCAATCTCAAATACCCGTGGATCCCTGCCGGGCGGCCAGTTCCCACAACCCAACACCCCTCAATCTGGCCGCTCGGGTCCACTTTTTCCTTACAATCCAGGTATGCGCACCCGCCTTGCCGCGGTATTTCTCGTTTGCTTCTCAACAGCCCTCGCGGCGGATCTGCCTTCCGGCGAAAGCCTGATCCAGCGCTTCATCGAGCGCAGCGGCGGGGAGGAGGCGTACTCGAAGATTCACACCGCCTCGCTGACCGGGACGGTCGAGGTTGAAGGACAAAACCTGCGGGGCACCATCGAGATGGCGGAAGAAGGCGAGAAATCGTGGACCGCCATCGATCTGGCGGGCATCGGCCGCACCGAGCAGGCTTTCGACGGCGAAACGGCGTGGGAGATCAATCCGATCCAGGGCGCGCGTCTGATCGAGGGCGAGGAAAAGAGCGTGCTCAAGCGCTCCTCCGGCCTCGCGCTGATCAGTTCCTGGAAGCAGGATTATTCTTCCATCCGCACGATTGGCGAGGAAACCGTGCATGCGAGACCGGCGTGGAAAGTCGAGATGACTCCCAAAGAAGGCAGGCCGGAGACTTACTTGTTCGACAAGGATTCAGGCCTGCTGGTGCGCATGTCCGCGGTCGTTTCCACTCCGCTCGGCGATATCGCGGCCGAGTTCGAACTCTCCGATTACCGCAGTCTCGACGGCATCCAGACGCCGTTCACCATGACCCAGGGAGCCATGGGCCAGCTCATCGTCATCCACTTCGACAGAATCGTCTACAACGCCACGCTGCCGAAAGACCGCTTCGCCATGCCCGCGGAAGTGGCCGCGCTCAGGGCAAGGAAGAGGAATTAGTCGTCCGTCAGGAACGTCTTGAGCCGGTAGCTGCGCGTCGGGTGCCGCAGTTTGCGCAGCGCCTTGGCCTCAATCTGCCGGATGCGCTCGCGCGTCACCGCGAAATTCTGGCCCACTTCCTCGAGCGTATGCTCGCTGCCGTCCTCGAGGCCGAAGCGCAGCCGGATGATCTTCTCTTCCCTGGGCGAAAGGCTCTTGAGCACCTGCGCCGTCTGCTCATGCAGGTTGAGATTGATCGCCTGCTCGGAGGGCGATGCGCTGCCCTGATCGACGATGAAGTCGCCGAGATGCGACTCTTCTTCTTCGCCCACCGGCGTCTCGAGCGAGATCGGCTCCTGCGCGATGCGCATCACGCGGCGCACCTTGGCCACCGGCAGTTCCATCCGCTCCGCCAGTTCCTCGCAGCTCGGCTCGCGGCCGAGTTCCTGCACGAGCGAACGCGAAGTGCGGATCAGCTTGTTGATGGTCTCGATCATGTGCACCGGAATGCGGATGGTGCGCGCCTGATCGGCGATGGCGCGCGTGATGGCCTGCCGCACCCACCACGTGGCGTAAGTCGAAAACTTGTAGCCGCGGCGGTATTCGAACTTCTCCACCGCCTTCATCAGCCCGATGTTGCCTTCCTGAATCAGATCGAGGAACTGCAGCCCGCGGTTGTTGTAGCGCTTCGCGATGCTCACCACCAGCCGCAGATTGGCTTCGATCAGTTCCTGCCGCGCCGCCTCGGCGTCGCGGTCGGCGGTCACGATGATCTCGTAAGCGCGGCGCAGATCGGCGGCGGGAGAGCCGTGCCGCTGTTCGAGTTCCCGCATCGCCTGCGAGAGCGCGCGCTGCTCCCTGCGCAGTTCGCGCAGCACTTCCGCCGGACCCGACGCCGCCGCTTCGAGAGCACGCTGGTTGCGCGCCAGCAATTGTTCGAACGGACGCGATTCCTCCACCACCGAGCGCAGCTTCACGATGAGGCTGCGTGCCACATGGCTCTGCAGCCGCAGCCCGCAGGCAAGGCGCGAAATCTCCACGGCGAGCCGCGCCAGCTCCCAGCGCATGCGGCGATTCTGTTTCGGCTTGTTGTGGCGCGGCACGGCCACCAGCTTCTGCCGCATCTGCAGAAAACGGCGCCTGCCCGCCGCGAGCTGGTCGCAGGCCGCAAGGAACTGATCGCGGTCGGCTTCGGAATCCGCCTGCGCTTCCGCCGTCTCCGCTTCGCTTTCGGCCGCCGCGTTTTCGTCATCCGCCTGGGCGGCGGCTTCCGCCGCGCTCTCCTCGCGCAGCACCGCGTCGCCGAAGTGCAATATCTCGCGCGGCGACACTTCACCGGCGCGCACCGCGTCCCCGAGTCTTGTAATTTCCTGAATGATGATCGGGCAGCGCGAGAGCATGCGCCGGATTTTCATCTGGCCGCGTTCGATGCGCCGCGCGATTTCGATTTCCGTTTCGCGGTTGAGCAGCGGGACCGCGCCCATCTCGCGCAGGTACTGGCGCACCGGATCGTGCGTGCGGTCGAAACTCTCCGCCTCGGCTTCGGCCGCATCTTCCAGGCGGCGGTCTTCTGCTTTATTGAACGGAAATGCGGAATCGGCGGAAAATTCCGTGTCGACACTGAGATCGATCTCGTCGTCGAGAAGCGTAAAGCCGCTCGTCTTGCTCACCCGCGCAAGTGGATCGACGGATTCGAACGAGTCTTCCGCCACGGAAAGAGTGCTCCCCAGGAGACCGACAAATCGGACCGAGAAAAAAACCTGCAACTGGCCGATGAATGGACTAATTGTACAACGATGTGAGGGAAGTGTCTCTTACCGTTTCAGCCGAGGAGAGATAGTTCCGTGGTCAGCTGCAACGCTTCTGTAATCCGGCCCTCGCGCTCGGCTTCCTTTATGCGCGTTTTCAGGTCGCGGCGCTGCGATTCGCGGTCATCGCGGCGCAATGCTTCGATGCACGCAAGGCCGTCGTCGAGGCTCGCCACCGGCGCATCCAGCACAATGGCTTCGAAGCTTGCCTGCAGCGCGGCCGGCAGTCTCGCATGAACCGAATTGAAATCGATTGCCTCTCCGTGATCGTGCATCGCGATGAGGGTTTCGTAAATGGGAGCCGTCCTGAGCTGGCGGACCGCGGGAAGATTGCGTAATGATTCAATCAACGCGTCCCGCCCTTCCGCGCCGCTCACGAGCAAAGGCAGAAGGATGCGGTCCGTCGGTTTGGCCGCTTCCGTTTTCGGCGCGGCCAGCGGACGCTCCACGCGATCGACCGCCGCCTTCCGGAAGTGTTCCTGCACCGGACCCGGTTCAATCCCGAGATAGGAAGCGATATCGTTGACCACCGTGGCGCGTTCGAGCGGATCGTTCAACACCTGAATCGACGGCAGCAGAAAACGCACCGCATCCACGCGCCCCTGCGGATCGCGCATGTTGAAGCGGGCGCGCGCGCGCTCGGCGAGCCAGTAGAAATAAGTCTTCGCTTCGGCCACCCTGCGCTGATACGCCTCCGCGCCATGTTCTTTCACGTACTCATCCGGATCGAGCCCGCCTTCGAGCTCCACGATGCGCACGCGCATGTTCTCGTCGAGCAGAAGCCGGATCGACCGCTCCGCCGCGTTGGCTCCCGCCGTGTCCGGGTCGAAGTTCAGATGCAGGTTGAGCGAGTGGCGCTTCATGGCGCGAATCTGTTCGACGGTCAAGGCCGTCCCGCAGGTCGCGACGGCTTCGGTGACGCCCGCCTGCGCCGCGCCGATCACATCCATATATCCCTCGACCAGCACAATGCGATCGAGCTTCATCGCCTTTTCCTTCGCGCGATTCAGGTTGTAAAGGACGTGCGATTTCTTGTAAATCCTCGTTTCGGATGAATTGAGATACTTGGCTTTTTCTTCCGGATCGAGCGCGCGGCCGCCGAACGCGATCACCTTGCCCGATTCGTTCTGAATGGGAAACATCAGGCGATGGCGGAAGCGGTCGTAAAACGATCCGTCATCGCGCCGCGCCACGAGTCCCGAAGCTTCCAGCTGATCCGGCTTGAAGCCGCGCTGTTCGAGAAGGCGCAGGAGCGCGCGGCCGGAGCGATCCGAAAGCCCCAGCCCGAACTGCTGCACCGCCGCAGGCCTGACGCCGCGCTCCGCCAGATACTCCCGCACGGCAGCGCCGTTCGGGCCCGCGAGATTCGCGCGAAAATGCTCGGCCGCGATCTCATGCATCTCATGGAGAGCCGCGCGCAGCCGCGTCTCTTCATCGCCCGCCAGCGACTGCTTCGGCATCGGGATGCCGTGCTGATCGGCCAGCTTGCGCAGCGCCTCCCAGAACGTCAGCCCCTCGATCATCATCACGAAGGTGAAGACATCGCCCTTCGCGTCGCAGCCGAAGCACTTGAAAAACTGCCGTTCCGCGTAAATGGAAAACGACGGTGTCTTCTCGTTGTGAAACGGACAGAGCCCCGAATAGCGGTTCCCGAAACGGCGCAGGCGCACGTAGTCGGAGGCGACTCGTACAATATCGACCTGGGCCTTCAGTTGTTGGGCGAAGTCCATCCGGAAGGTTTTCCTTTATTATCTCGCGGAGCGAAATGGACGATCAGGATATCTACTCGATCATCGGCGAAGAAGGTTTTCATCGCCTGGTACGGGCCTTCTACCGGCAGGTTCCCGAAGACGACATCCTCGGGCCCATGTACCCGGAGCACGATCTCGAAGGCGCCGAACGCCGCCTGCGGGAGTTTCTGATCTTCCGCTTCGGCGGCCCGCAGCGCTATCTCGAAGAACGCGGCCATCCGCGCCTGCGCATGCGCCACGCTCCGTTCCCGATCGATCAGGCCGCGCGCGACCGCTGGATGAAACTGATGGACGCCGCGCTCGCCGAGGCGCAGTTGCCGGCCGAGGTCGCCGAGACGCTGCGGCCATTCCTCGACGGCGTGGCGACTTTTATGATCAATCGGGTTTGATGACTACCGGCTGAAAGCCGGTAGAATCCT